>NZ_JBFRFR010000015.1:0-110257 GCF_052114925.1 Bradyrhizobium sp. 2TAF36
GTTCTACAAGCAGTTCGCGCTGACCATCGCGATCTCGACCGTGATCTCCGCCGTCAACTCGCTGACGCTCTCGCCGGCCCTGTCGGCGCTGCTGCTCAAGGGCCACAACGAGCCGAAGGACCGGCTGACGATCATCATGGAAAAGAGCCTCGGCTGGTTCTTCCGTGGCTTCAACAAGGCCTTCACGCGTTCGTCGGAGAACTACAGCGRCACCGTCACCAAAGTGATCTCGGGCAAGGCCGCGGTGATGGGCCTCTATGTGGTGCTGGTTGGCGTGACCGCTTTCCTGTTCCAGCAGGTGCCGAGTGGCTTCGTGCCAGGTCAGGACAAGCAATATCTCGTCGGCTTCTCACGACTGCCCGATGGTGCGGCGCTCGATCGGACCGAAGAGGTGATCCGCAAGATGAGCGACATCGCGCTGACCCAGCCCGGTGTCGAGAGCTCGGTCGCGTTCCCGGGCCTGTCGATCGCCGGCTTCACCAACTCATCCAACGCCGGCATCGTGTTCTCGACGCTGAAACCGTTCGACGAGCGCAAGGGTCCGGCCCTGAGCGGGAACGCGATCGCGGCGGACCTCAACAAGAAATATTCCGGCATCCAGGAAGCCTTCATCGCCATGTTCCCGCCGCCGCCGGTCAACGGCCTCGGCACCATCGGCGGCTTCAAGCTGCAGATCGAGGACCGCGCCGGTCTCGGCTATGAAGCGCTGAACGAGGCGACCAAGGCGTTCATGACGGCGATGCAGAAGGCGCCGGAGATCGCCGGCGTGTTCTCGAGCTTCCAGGTCAACGTGCCCCAGCTCTTTGCCGACATCGACCGCACCAAGGCGCTTCAGTTGGGCGTGCCCGTGACCGAGGTGTTCAACACGCTGCAGATCTACCTCGGTTCCTACTACGTCAACGACTTCAACAAGTTTGGTCGCACCTACTCCGTCTATGTCCAGGCCGACGCGCCGTTCCGCGCCCGCGCCGACGACATCAGGCAGTTGAAGGTGCGCTCGTCCTCCGGCGACATGGTGCCACTGTCGGCGCTGCTCACGATCCGCCAGAGCGCGGGGCCGGAGCGCGCGATCAGATACAACGGCTTCTTGTCATCCGACATCAACGCGGCCGCCGCGCCCGGCTTTTCGTCGGGCCAGGCGCAGGAGGTCGCGACGCGGATCGCGGCGGAGACATTGCCGCCCGGCTTTGCCTTCGAATGGACCGACCTGACCTATCAGGAGTTCATCGCCGGCAATTCCGGCCTCTGGGTGTTTCCGCTGGCGATCCTGCTGGTGTTCCTGGTGCTGGCAGCGCTCTACGAGAGCCTGACCTTGCCGCTCTCGATCATCATGATCGTGCCGATGGGCCTGCTGGCGGCGATGTTCGGGGTCTGGATCTCGAAGGGCGACAACAACGTCTTCACCCAGATCGGATTGATCGTGCTGGTCGGCCTCTCCGCCAAGAACGCCATCCTGATCGTCGAATTTGCGCGCGAGCTCGAATTCGCCGGACGCACGCCGATCCGGGCCGCGATCGAGGCGAGCCGCTTGCGGCTGCGTCCGATCCTGATGACGTCGATGGCGTTCATCATGGGCGTCTTGCCGCTGGTGCTCTCGACCGGCGCGGGCTCGGAGATGCGGCGCGCGATGGGCGTCGCGGTGTTCTCCGGCATGATCGGCGTCACCGTGTTCGGCCTGTTCCTGACGCCGGTGTTCTATGTGCTGCTCCGGACCGTCACCGGCAACAAGCCGCTGGTGCATCACAGCAGCGACACCAGCGCGGCGCCGGCCCAGGGTCTCAAGCACGAAGGCGCAGGCCACTAGATCAGGGAAATCCCTGAGAGCAACAACAGAACGAGCACGGTCTTGCGAAAGACCGTCTCGTTGACCCGGTGAAAGGCGATCACACCGAGCGCTGAGCCTGCGAACAGCGCAGGCAGGCTGATCGCGAGGTCGACGAACACCTTGGACGATAGATCCTGGTGTCCGACCAGCAGCGCGATCGCGAAGACCTGCATCGCGGCGATGAACGGCTGCACCAGGCCGCGCTGCTCGCTCTTGGGCATGCCGCGCATGTCGCACCAGATCGTGGGGATCGCGCCAGGCATCGCGGTCAGGCCGCCGACCAGCCCTCCCCCGAACCCGATCAGTGCGACCCAGGGCCGGCCGACTGCCTCACCGGCCGTCACAAGCGTCGGCCGCAGCAGCATGTAGGCCGCATAGAGCGCGACGATGATGCCGAAGCCGCGCCGGAGCAGATGCGTGTCCGTGGATTGGAGCAGCGACACCGCGATGGGAACGCCGATCAATCCGCCGACGATCAGCAGCAGACTGCCCTCCCACCGGATGCTGCGCCGAAGCGCCCACAGATTTGTGGCCTGCACGCCGATGCTACACGCCATCATCAGCGGCACGGCCTCCAGCGGCTGAAACACGCGGAGCAGAATCGCGCCCGCCACGGCCGAGAACGCGAAGCCCGAGAGCCCCGAGACGAAGGCGCCTGCGAACACGGCGACGCTCACGAGAAGGCTGGTCGTGATATCAGGCACGATGCGTTCTCCGGCTCAGTCGTAGGGTGTCTGCGTCGCCGGGACATCGGCAGTCCCGGTGCAGAGCTCCGCATCGTGCGAATTCAGGAGAGGCCGAGAGACCGGCTGCGCGTGCGAACGCTCCAGCATTGCCAGCCCGACCAGTTGAAGCGTGACGAGCGCCGCCGTCAGCGCGGCGGCGACAATGTTGACGTTACGCGCGTTCGAACGTGGTGCGGCCGGCCGCGCGCGCGCGCGGATCAACTCTGTTGGCATCTTCAAAAGTATCCTCTTCATTGCAGACGGGAATAATTTCATTCAAACGCGAAGTCTCATGCGACTGCTCCAGCAAATGGCTGTAGCGCCGCAACGCGCGCTTCGCGTCGATCTCGCGCTGCGCGCGGAATGCCGCGCCGATGCGCGCGACGATGTCGCGGAACTTGCCGGCCGGAGTTGGTGACGCCTTTCGCATGACAATCTCCTCTCAACTCGTGCGAGAGATTGATGAGGTTCACTTCCGCTTGCTGTGAGTTGCTTCACACGAGGATCGAACGCGTCGAGCAAGAAAACGTGTGAGTTCTCGTAGAAGAGAGCGCGGAGAATCGCGTCATTCGATCGAACGACCCGCGATAACTTTCTAATGATGCTGCTGTTTGAACCTATCGCGAGCCGGAGCGACTCGCTTGCGCCTTCGGAAAGCGCGTCAGTGCAGAACCGGATTGGAGAAGCCGGCCGCGAGCTTGACGAGATCGGCCTGACGCGAGACGCCGGTCTTCGCGAACACCCGATGCAGATGCGTCTTCACCGTCGTCTCCGCGATGCCGAGCGCCACGGCCGTCTCCGGCACACCGCCGACCTCGACGATCGATTGCATGACCCTCAGCTCCGCAGGGGTCAGTTCGAACGCGCGGTCGATGAGGCCGGCACATGAGCGGCCGTCGAGTTCCGCCTTCCAGATGAACAGGGCGCCGACCGCCGACATGCGCTCCGCCGCGCCTTCACGCAACAACGACGGCAGCGCGATGACGTGCGCGACGTAGTAGGAGCCGTCATGCGACATCAGCGGAATCTTTCGTCCGGCGGCGGCCGCGACGGCAACCTCGCCTGCGTCACGGAAGATATCGCGCAGCGCCGAATTTGCCGCGGAAGATCGTGCCGCCAGCCGGCCCGCGACAGACCGCAGGACATCATCGGCGGCGAGCAACGTGTCCGCGGCAGGATTGCTGTGGACGATGTTGCAGGCCGTATCGAGCAGGATGACGCCGGCATTCAGCCGATCCACGACATCGGCGAGCGCGATCGCCCGCTGCTGCTTCCGCTCGATCGCCCGGTTGATCAGCAGCGCCCGGCTCGCATGCGGAACCAGGAATTGCATCCGCGCCCGCTGCTCGGCATCGAGCATCCCCTTGCCGGGAATCACGGTGATCAGCATCGGACACGGCGACTTCGACTGTTCCAGAACCACGCTGGCGACATCGACGCAGCCCTGGGGCCGCAGCCATT
Source organism: Bradyrhizobium sp. 2TAF36 (assembly GCF_052114925.1). Taxonomy (NCBI): domain Bacteria; kingdom Pseudomonadati; phylum Pseudomonadota; class Alphaproteobacteria; order Hyphomicrobiales; family Nitrobacteraceae; genus Bradyrhizobium; species Bradyrhizobium sp. 2TAF36. Next base: position 4,012 of record NZ_JBFRFR010000015.1, read on the forward strand.
CCTGATAGAACCGCCCGCGGCGATATTCGTCGAAATTCACGAGATCGGGGATGTTACGAACCTCGCCATAGCGAGGCAGCCGTGCCAGCGGATCGTACTGGGCGTAGGTCTCGGCATAGAGCTGGATGTAGTGCGGATCGACACCGCAGTAGTAATGCGTCGCGCCGGACTTGCTGACCGGATCCTTCGAAATCAGCCCGCAAGCCTGGCTGCCGATGAACGCATTGAGCTTGACGACGACATCACTCCACAACTCAGGGTGGAGACCCGCGTCATATATATTCTCGATCAACTCGGACTGTTTGGGAGGTCGGGACATCAGAACAGCCAATGGTGACTTGGAGATCGCGAAATGYTCGTCATGCCCGGCGGCACAATTGAGTCTATCGTGGGAGCAAAAGGTTCAACCCCGACAGCGATTGACCGATCAGTTGACGAGCGGATTGGAGAATCCCGCCGCGAGCTTGACGAGATCGGCCTGACGCGAAACGCCGGTCTTGGCGAACACCCGATGCAGATGAGTCTTCGCCGTGGTCTCTGCGATACCGAGCGCTGCCGCCGTTTCCGGGATGCCGCCGACCTCCACGATCGACAGGAACACGCGCAGCTCGGCCGGCGTGAGGCCGAAGGTCCGTGCGATCAGCTCGCCATAGGACTGCCCGCCAGGCGACACCTTGCGCAGGAGCAGCGCACCGGCGGCATCGACCACCTGCTCGCTGCCATTTCGCAGCACGGACGACAGCGGCAGAATATGCGCGACATAACGCTCGCCGCTCGGCGAAAGCAGCAGGATCGCATGGCCCCGTGTGGCAAGCAGGGCAATTTCGCTGCGGGTCGCAAGCGCCTCGCGCAGCGTCTGATTGGCCTCCGCGCTGCTGGTTACTAGCTGCCCGGCAACGGACCGAACCACGTCGGCGGCGACAAACAAGGCGTGGCCAGCCGAATTCGCATGCACCACCCGGCAAAAGGCATCGAGCAGGAAGATACCGGACGCCAGATTGTCCAGAACATCCACCAGCGCCGTAGCCAGCGTCAGTTGCGAGGTGATGGCGCGGTTGATCAGCAGCGCGCGGCTGGCGTGCGGCACAATCAGCGAAAGCCGATGCATCATCGCTGGGTCCACCATGCGCCGGCCCGACAGCACCGTCATCATCACGGGGCAGCTCGCATGCGATGTCTCGAGCACGACGTTGGCCGCGTCGCTGCAACCCTGCGGCTGCATCCACTCCTGGTAAAAGCGCCCTTTCCGGTATTCAGCGAAATTGACGAGATCGGGGATGCTGACGATCTCGCCATGCGGCGGCAGCACCGTCAGCGGGTCGAACTTCGAATAAGTCTCTGAATAGAGTTGGATGTAGCGCGGGTCGGCCCCGCAATAATAATGAGTGACGCCGAATTTGCTGATCGAATCCTTGGAAAACAGCCCGCAGGCCTGCCCGCCGACGAAATCGCGAATGCCGGCAACGGCGTTGTTCCACAGCGAGGGATCGAGCCCTGCGTCATAGATGGACTCGACCAGTTCGGGCAGCTTCCGTAGTCCGCGCATGGCTTGAAATGGCCTGAGTGATCAATATCACCAAGCATACTACAACCACAGCATGCGGCGTCCTCCGATCGGAGGAGGCGCCGGCCGGGCGGATGGGGCCCGGCCGGCGGGCATCGCGTTCAAGCCGCCAGGGCTGATGCCGACTCAGAACGCGACGCGAACGCCCCCTTTYGCCGTGCCGGTACGGCTCTGGTCGGACATCATCATGCCCTCGACCGCGCCGAACACGGACACGTTTTGGGTGGTGCGGTAGTCGAAGCCGAAGCCGGCCACCGCAGCATTGTTGAGTACTTGGCGCCGCGACCTGTTGTCGGCGTTGCCGCCCTGGAAGGTGAAGCCGGGACCGTCATGCCTGGTCCCAGCCGACCTTCTCGGAATTTTCCGACCAGACCGCCGCGCGATAGACCTCTCGTCCGCCGGTATCCCTGACGCGAATCCAGGCGTCGCGATCGCGCAGATCGTCACGCCAGACAAACAGATGTCTCGCCATCTCGTCGGCCACGACGAACGTGGCCCTGGCCTGCTCGAAGACCATGCCGCCCGGATCGATCTTCACGACATTGTCGACCAGGAGATCAAAGAAGAAGCGGCGCATTCACAACTCCAACTGCCGGCGCCGTCCGAAACACAGCGTCATCGTTCTACTCCGCGCGCTTAGAAGACGTAGTCGGCCGAACGCGGCGCGCTGCGATAGGCACCCGCCTGGTCGCACGAACCGCGCACCGCGCGGTCACAGCGCTTCGCCGCTCCTGACGCCGCTGGGCGTCGCGCCATAGGCCCGCCGGAAACAACGATTGAAATAAGAGAGATCGCCGAAGCCGACGTCGTAGGCGATCGAGCTCACCGGCTGCCCGGCGAAGTCAGGCTCGCGCAGCATGCGATGGGCGCGTTTGAGGCGCTGCCCGGTCAGGAAGGACGAGAACGTCTTGCCGTCGGCTTCGAACAGCCGCTGGAGATAGCGTGTGGTCACGCCGAATTCCTGCGCCACGGTCGCGACCGAGAGGTCCTGCTGCCAGCAATTGTTGACGATGAAGGACTTCACCTTCCGCAGCCGCGCGGCCCTGACGCCTCGGCGCCCGGCCAGCTCGTGAACCTCATCCGTCGCGCCGAGAACACGCGCCATCAGATCATGGAGATGTGCAACAGCGAGCTGGCGCAATGCGGGCACCGCGAACGCGCGCTCGCGCACCAGAGACGTCGCGTAGTCGACCAGCAGGCGAAGTCCGGTGGCGCGCTCCGGAATGATTCGCATCACGGTGTCGTCGATGTCCACGATCATGGGCGCCAGCACCCGCCGCGGCACGCGCAGCGACAGACAATTTCCAAGCGAGAGGCGTTCGTAGATCGTCGCGTCCTCCGCGCTCGTCAGAACCGCGTCACCGGGATGAAGCCTCAGATCTCGTCCTCGCGCAGATACTTCGACGATGCCGGATCGGTTGATCATCAGGCCAAGGCTGTCGTTGCCGTCGACGACCAGTTGCTTGGTACGGATGACCCGAGCTCCGACCAGCCCGCCGATCACCAGCTGGACGTCCGGCAAGCCATGGGATGTGAGGCTCGCGGCGAACGGTTTTTCGTCCGTCGGCTCGACCTCCGCCTTGAGCACGCCGCGGCAATAGAATTCGCGCAGCAGCGGCATACGCTCGTCTTCGGGAATGTGGTCCGTCGAAACATTGAGAATGGAAAATTCGTCGTTGCCGCTCACTGCAATTTCTCCAACCGACAGGCAGGCTCGCTCACGCGCTGTCGTCTCCCGCACCCGCGTCCGGTGCCGGCGCGCATTGTTCCGTGGCGCACGCTGCCCTTCTCATTCAAGTGGCGCCATATACGAAAGTATCAAATGACGCGCGTCGTACGTTCGGAGGACCTGACGATCCTGCTCATCACAATGGATTGAGATTGCATCGCCGCGCGGCTCGCGCCGTCAAATGAATCACATGGTGTCGTCGTCGCGGCGCGTTCGCGGTACAAACGGCGCGGTGAAGCCGGCCGCGATCTTCACGAGGTCGGCCTGCCTGCCGGCACCGGTCTTCTCGAACAGGCGACCGAGATGCGTCTTCACCGTGGTCTCGGCAATGCCGAGCTTTGCCGCGATATCGGGAACGCCGCCGACCTCGACGATGGCCATCAGCACGCGCAATTCGGACCGCGTCAGCCTGAAGGCCGCAGCAATGGCGTCGGGCACGAGCGATGGCACCATCGCGGCCTTCTGTACGAGAAGCACCGTAGCCGCGACGTCTCTCGGCAGGCTGCGCTCCCGCTTCAATGGAAGGACTTGGACGAGATAGTGCTGACCGTCCGCCGACGTCGCGAGCCCGATGCGGCGGCGACCGGCCGGGTGAGTTTCACCATCTGCGGCAACTTCGAACAGGCCGCGGAATATTTTGTCGGCCTGGGTGTTACGGACCACGATCCGGTCGCCGACCATCGCGAGCAGGTTTGCATCGACGAACAGCTGCCGGCACGCCGCGTTGGCGTGGACGACCCGGCCATCCGCATCGAGCAGGCAGATCGCCGTGCTCAGGCCGTCAAGCACATCGGCAAGGTCGTCCACGGTATGCGAGCGCGCCCTGATCTGCCGGCCCATGATCCTGGAACGCTGGATGTGGGGTGCGAGCAGCCGCATGCGTTCGCGCATCGCCTCGTCGACGGTTCCGCGGGATCGGTGGCGTAACACCTGCAACACCGTGGTACGCGCGTCCGATCTCTCGAGCGCGACGGTCGCGAGGTCGATCGCGCCCTGCGGCTCGACCCACTCGCGATAGAAGCTCGTCGCCACGAAGTCCGCGTGCGGCATGATATCGGTCACGCCGATGGCGTGCCCGGCCGCAAAAGCGAGATGACGATCGAGCAGAGGATCCTGCTCGACATATCTGTCGCGATAGAGCTGGCGGAAGCGGGATTCGGTGCCAAAATGCTGGTGAATCTCGATCGAGAGCCTTGCCTCATCGCGGGACAGGATGGTCGCGGCGCACCCGCCGACGAAATGTGAAACCTGTTCCAGCGCGCCGCTGCGCAGCGCAGGATCGACCGCCGCATCGTAGATCTCGCCGACGAGAGACGAGAACCGGTTTGCCTGGAGGATCGTCATCGGAAGGACGATGCGATCGGCGTGCGGGCCCGGTGACGAAGGGAGCTTGCGCATTGGACATTGGCAGAGCCGACGGAGCGGTCGATCGTCGCCTTCGGCGTGGAAAAAGCAGTGCAGCGAGATGCTAAAATATCGAACATCGTCCTTGCGTAACGTCAACCGCAGGGTGCGGCTTGGACGTTTTCGCCAAAGACTAGGATAAAAGCGAACAGCGCGCGGGCTGTGTGCTGTGGGTCACGCGCCCTCGCGCTGCTTGCTCGATCGCGCGCACTGTGCGCGGCGCAGCACTTTACTTCCGGTTCTCCTCGCAGAACTTCAGCGCGGCCAGCGCCTCGCCGGCGCGCGGGATCTGCATCTCGATGCTGTCCTCGTCATCGTCCTCGAAATCGAGCGAGAGACGCCTGGCCTTCGACAGCCGGTCCATGATCGACTGGTCGTATTCGAAGATGCCGCGCACGGTGGTCTTGTCCATGACCTCCCACTTCGCCTTCTTCATGATGTCGGCGTCATCGGTGCCGACGTCGGCCCGGAGGATCTCGCCGACCTTGTCCCACTCCCAACCGTCATAGATCATCACGATCACGATGGCCTTCTCGGAATAGGTGATCACGATGACGTAGTTGCGGTTCTCGTCTTCCTTGTCCTTGTAGCCGCGGCTCGCATTGCAATGCGTGTCCTGCGCGCGCTTCTCGATGGTCCAGTCGCCGACCCTGGATTGCTGCGCGAACGCCGGCCCTGCGCTCGAGACGGCTGCGCCCAAGGCGCCCGCGCTCAGCAAAGCGGCAAGAAGGAATCGTCTCATGTCAGCCTCCAGCGTTCCCCACGTGGAGATGACCACCTCAGCCTGCGGCCCGCAAGGGCTCGAGGAGGCTGATCCCGGCCGATGCTGAACGTCGCCGGCCCTACACCCGCCTGGGGATGATGGCGATCGGGGTGAAGGTGTAGACCTCCTCGCCGTTCTGGTTGAACATGGTCCATTTCACCAGCGCGATGCCCTGCGGCTTCGACTTCGACGGCGTCAGGCTCATGACCTCGCCGACCAGATGCAGGCGGTCATTGGGCCGTACCGGGATGGTCCAGCGCAGACCGTCGACGCCCGCGCCGATCAGCGGATGCGGGCCGAACGGGCGGGCCTGGATCGCGAGGTTCATGGCGATCGCGGCGGTGTGCCATCCTGATGCAGCCAGGCCGTTGAACAGGGTCTGCTTGGCGGCCTCATGGTCGAGATGCATCGGCTGCGGATCGAACTCGGCTGCAAAGCGCTTGATGTCGGCTTCGGTGACTTGCACCTCGGGGGATTTGAACCGCATTCCGATGGTGAGATCGTCGAACCACTCGACCTGCGCCATGATTTTGCCTCGCAATATGACTTGCCGCCCGCCGGAAAGGCGCGGCTGAAGGACTAAGCAGCGCGGGATGTAGCGGGTCTGCGGTGCACAAACCAGCCCCGGGTTCCCCGCGAAACCCGTTTCCCAAAACGACGAAACACGCCTGAAACAGATGGCCGGTTATCTGGTTATCAAAATCATACAGGGACGGCGACCATGCAATTCTTCCTCGACCTCATCTTGGATTATGCCTGCTGCCAAAATCTCGTCTCCCAGCCGCTGCGGGAGGATGAGCTATGATCGAGCTGATCTCAGCCGTGCTCGCGCTTTGCAGCGTCGCTGTCTTCGCGGCGCATGCTTTGGATGCCTACCGCACCACGCACTCCTGATCTGTACGCCCTCCGGCCGCTAGAACGGGCGCCGGTAAAAGTGCTCCGAGTGCGTGGCCGGCGGAAACCGGTTGGCGAGCGCGATTGCCGCGTTCTCGTCGGTCTCGAGCGCGACCTTCTGCGCCAGCATCACGTCGCCGGGCACGAGAAAGCCTGACGGGACGAAGCACCATCCCATCGCCGCACGCCCCTCATCGTCGATCTCATGGACATTGGCGGCCGTGCCGTAGTGGATGCGGTACCTTTTGCCGGTATCGCAGCCGATGACATCGAAATACCGATGCTGCTCGAATTGCGCGCGCTGCGCCGGCGACAGCCATTCGGCCAAAAGCCGGCGGCCGCGGGCATCCGGCGTGTTCTCGCCGAAGAAGCGCCGATAGAGCTCGCGCAGCGCGTGCAGACGCGCACGCGCCGGCGCACGGAGCCAAATTGCCGCGATCATGAGCAGCTCAGATCAACCGCCGACCAGGCGGGGATAGAACAGCGTTTCGTGCGCGGTCGGATCGAATGACTTGATGCGGGTAACTTCACCGGGTCCGGTACGATAGGCGGCGGTGAAGCCCGCTCCGGTCAGCTCACGAAAGCGCCGTTCGGCTCGCGCCAGCGCTTCGGCATTGTCAGGATCAAACTCGTGGCGCGTGTCGCCAGTCTGGTCCATCACGATCTGGGTAGCCATATTGAGTCTCCTCATGCCAGCCCTGCCCCCGATCAAAGCAAACCTCGTGCCGTCAGTTCCTCAACGCAAGAACTTTCTCGTGCGCGGCCGAGCCTTCATGCGGCCTCAACGCAACGCGGCCGCCCCTCCTCCCTCGTCGATCTGCCGTCCCATCAGGGCGATTGCCTTCTGATAGACGCCGGCAGCATTCCAAGCCTCGATAGCGGCAAAATTCGGTTCGCCCGGCTGGTAACCGGCTCCTGCGCGCCAGCCATGAGCTTTCAGGAAATTCGCCGTCGAGTTCAGCGCATTGGCGGCAACCTCGAGATTGCCGGTGCCATAGGCCAGGATGTTCTTGGGCATGAACTGGGTCTGGCCGACCTCGCCGTGCATGGAGCCGCGGGTCGCCCCCGACAGCGTGCCGCGGTCGATCAGCTTGAGGGCGGCATAGAGCTGGTCGGTAAAAAATTCGGGACGGCGGCAGTCATAGGCAAGGGTCGCGATCGACGACAGCATGTTCTGGTTGCCGCGCTGGCTGCCGAACCCGGTCTCCATGCCCCAGATCGCGATCAGCGGCCCGGGCGGGACGCCGTAGCGCTGCTGGATCGAGGCGAACAAGGCGGCCTGCGACTGCTTGAGCTGCCGCCCCTTGGCCACGATGGTGGTGGCGCCGCGCTTGGCGAGGAACTGGTCGAGCGTCAGCGAAAAACTGCGCTGGCCGCGGTCGGCCGCAATCGTGGCACCGGCGTAATTGGTCTGCATCAGCGCCGAGAGCGCGGTCTGGCCGACGCCCTTGCCCTGCGCCTCCGCGCCGAACTCGCGCTTCCAGGCCTCAAAGCCCGCCGGCGAGCTGCCGCATGTGGCGGCGTGGGCCATGGATATCAGGGACATGGGCGCCAGCGAGAGAAGCAGCGCTGCAGCGCCGATCATGGCCGTCGCAACGGTCCTGCCCTTGGTCATTCCCTGGTCCTCTCACATAAACGTGCGCGACCGGCTCGCGCCGGCCCATGATCCTACGTCGGCCCTGATCGCTCAAGCCCCATCCGGCGCAACCTGTGCCTTGACACCGGGGCGACCGCCTACCCTGCCCCGTCGCGGCCGAGCAGGAAATCCACCATGATGCCCTGGTGCTGCTCGTACATGTCCGTACCGGTCCCGGTCACGCAGCCGATCCTGCGGGCCGCAGCGATGAAGGGCGAGACTTCCGGCTTTGTGATGACGCAGCCGCAATAGGCCGTCGGCGCAAGCCGCGCGACATCGACCGGCAGCGGATCGCCCTCCTTCATCCCGGCGGGTGTCRCATTGGCGACGAAATCGAAGCCCGCGGGATCCCTGGTGCCGACCCGCACAGGCGTTCTGCCGCGCCCGTTGAGCCGGCCGATCAGTGCGTCACGGCGCTCGGTCGCGCTGTCGTGAATCGCGAGATCGGTCACGCCGGCCTCGACAAGCGCCAGTGCGATCGCCGATCCTGCGCCGCCGGCGCCGACGAGCAGCGCCCGCATGCCCCGGGGATCGATCCCCTTCGCCCGCGCCGCACCAACGAAGCCGAGGCCGTCCACCATGTCGCCATGCCATGAGCGGTCGGCGCGCCGGCGCATCAGGTTCGCGGTGTGCAGGAAATGTGCGCGCTCGGTCGCACTGGCGCAGGCCTGATAGCAGGCAAATTTGTGCGGGATGGTCACGACGATGCCGTCGAGGTTCTTCAGCCGCGTTGCCACCGAGAGGAAATCCGGCAAATCCGCTGGCGCGACCTGGACCGGCACGAGAATGCCGTCATGGCCGCGCGCGGCGAAGGCGGCTGTTACGCCTGCCGGCGAGCGTACCTGTGCGATGGGATCGCCGACGATGACGTAGAGCCGCGTCGCGCCTGATAGAGCCGGGATCATGCCGTTGAAGCCGGAACCTGAGAGCCGCCCGCCTCGGTCCCCTCAGTCAATTCCAGGCCATCCAGATTGCCTTCCTTGCGCCATTTGTCGAGCAGCCGCAGGAACGCCACCGGCCCGCGCCAGTACTGGCTGTTTCTTGCCGCGATCGGATCGAACACGCCCTCGTTGTTGTAATAGCCCGGCGTGCATTCGGCCAGATAGGTCTGGCGGCCGAGCGCGGCCTTGACGACTTCGTCGACCCAGGCGTTCTCGGCAGCGAGCGTCGGCTCCAGCGTCCGCGCTTTGCGCTTGCGCGCCTCCGCGATCACATAGGCGATGTGCTGCGACTGCTCGTCGATGATGTGCGGAAAATTGGCGCTCTGACCGGCCTGCACCGTGACGATCAGGAAGCAATTCGGGAAGCCACGGCTGTAAAAGCCATGCAGCGTCTTGACGCCATCGCGCCATCGCTCGGACAGGCTCACGCCGTCACGGCCGTAAACCTCGAAGCCCATGCGGCGGGCGTAATCGGTGCCGACCTCGAAGCCGCTGGCATAGATCAGGCAGTCGAGCTCATAGGCCTTGCCGTCAACCACGACGGCGTTCTCGGTGATCCGCTCGACGCCCTGCCCTTTAGTGTCGACCAGATGCACGTTGGGACGATTGAAGGTGTCGAGATATTCGTCGTGGAAGCATGGCCGCTTGCAGAACGCCTTGTACCAGGGCTTGAGCGCCGCCGCGGCGGTTTCGTCCTTCACCACGGTATCGACGCGCGCACGGATCTCTTCCATCTTGCGATAGTCGGCCTGCTCGATGACCTTCAGCGCCTCTTCGAGCGAGGTCACCGGCTGCGGCTGGCGGCGCGGCGCAAGCAGGATCTCGCCCAGCAGGCCGGTCCAGCCGTCCTGCACCAGATCCCGTTCGAACGGCTCGCCGGAGATCACCGCAGTGAAATTGTCCATGCGCTCGCGCTGCCAGCCGGGCTTGAGGTTCTGCGCCCAGTTTGCGTCCGTCGGACGATCATCGCGCACGCCGATCGCCGATGGCGTGCGCTGGAAGACGTAGAGCTCTTTCGCCGATCGGCCGAGATGCGGCACGCATTGCACGGCGGTGGCGCCGGTCCCGATGATGCCGACGCGCTTGTCGGCGAGACCGGTGAGACCGCCTTCGGCCGTGCCGCCGGTGTAGCCATAGTCCCAGCGGCTGGTGTGGAAGCTGTGTCCCCTAAAGGTCTCGATGCCGGGAATGCCAGGCAGCTTCGGACGGCTCAGCGGGCCACCGGCCAGGATGACGAAGCGTGCACCGATACGATCGCCACGATCGGTCTCGACCAACCACCGTCCCTCCTGCTCCTGCCATTCCATCCGCGAGATGATCGTCTGAAACAGCGCGCGCTCGTAGAGGCCGAAATGACGGCCGATGCGGCGGGAGTGTTCGTAGATCTCGGGCGCGCGCGCATATTTGCGCACCGGCATGTAGCCGGTCTCTTCCAGCAGCGGCAGATAGATGTAGCTCTCGGTATCGCAGGCCGCACCGGGATAACGATTCCAGTACCAGGTGCCGCCGAAATCGGCGGCCTTTTCCACGATACGAAAATCCTCGATGCCAGCCTCGCGCAGACGCGCGCCACAGAGCAGGCCGCCGAAGCCGCCGCCGACGATGAGAACTTCGGTCTCTTCGCTGACAGCTGCGCGCGCAAATCCTGGATCGGCCCAGGGATCGTCGAGATAGCGGCCGAAATCGCCTGCGGCCTCGACATATTGCGCCTTGCCCTCGGCGCGCAAACGCCGGTCGCGCTCGTCGCGATAGCGCGCACGGAGTGCGGAAATATCGACCGTAGATTCGCCGGCTGCACCGGTCTTGTGTCTTTCCGCTGACATCGATTTCCTCCACGGCGGACGCTGCTTCGGATCAGTTAGCCCCGAAAAAGTGACGCATGCAATCGCGTCCCTCGCTTTTTGCGTGATCGTCCCGTGACGTTCCGCTAACCTCACGCGCAAATCACAACATATGCCACGCAACGACGTGGCTGCGGAGGAGACCATGCAGGGATTGATGATGGATATGCCGCTCCTGATCAGCGGCCTGATCCAGTATGCCGCGGACTATCACGGCGAAGCCGAGATCGTCGCGCGCGAGATCGAGGGCGACATCCATCGCTACACCTACGCCGACGCCCATCCACGCATCAAGCGCATGGCGCTGGCTCTGAAGCGGCTCGGCATGAAGCAAGGCGACCGCGTCGGCACCCTGGCCTGGAATACGCACCGGCATTTCGAGATGTTCTATGCCGCGCCGGGCATGGGCTATGTGCTGCACACCATCAATCCGCGGCTGTTTCCCGAGCAGCTCGTCTACATCATCAATCACGCCGAGGACCGGCTGCTGTTCATCGACCGCGCCACGCTGCCGCTGGTCGAGGCGATCGCGCCGCAGCTGAAGACGATCGAGGCCTATGTCGTGATGTCCTCGCGCGAGCGGATGCCGGAGACCAAGCTCGCGAACGTGCATTGCTATGAGGATCTCCTCGCCAGCGAGAACGACGCCGGTTTCGCCTGGCCGGAGTTCGACGAAAAATCCGCATCCACCATCTGCTACACGTCGGGCACGACGGGCAACCCCAAGGGCGTGATCTACTCGCACCGCGCCGCGATCCTGCAGACCATGACCTGCTGCAATTTCGACTTCCTGCCGGGACATCTCGAAGGCGTGCGCGAAGTCATGATGCCGATGGCGCCGCTCTTCCACGGCAATGGCTGGAACATGCCGTTCACCGCGCCTTACACGGGATCAAAGCTGGTGCTGCCCGGCCGCAACTATGAGCCCGACAAGCTCTATGAGCTGCTCGAAGGCGAGAAGGTGACGCTCTCCGCCGGCGTGCCGAGCTTCTGGCTGATCCTGCTCGACTGGCTGGGTCGCACCGGCAACAAATTCTCGACGCTGCGCGCGACACTGTCGTCCGGCTCGGCGCCGCCGCGTGCGATGGTCGAGAAGCTCAAGCGCGACTATGACATCGACTACATCCAGGCCTGGGGGCGGCCCGGCTCCGAGCATCTCGGCGACAAGGAGAAATTCGACCGGCGCCAGGTGTCGGGCCGCGCCTGCTTCGGCACAGCCTTGCGCATCGTCGACGACGGCGGCAACGAGCTGCCGCGCGACGGCAAGACCGTCGGCCATCTGCGAGCACGCGGGCCGTGGGTCGCCTCGGGCTATATGAAGCTCGACGAGGGTCTCGACCGCGACGGCTGGCTGATCACCGGTGACATGGCCGTAATCGATCCACAGGGCCACGTCACGCTGACCGATCGCTCCAAGGACGTGATCAAGTCCGGCGGCGAATGGATCTCCTCGATCCAGCTTGAGGACGTCGCCTTGTCCCATCCCGACGTGCTGCAAGCCGCCGTGGTCGCGATCAACCATGAGAAATGGCAGGAGCGTCCGCTGCTCCTCGTCGTCCGCAAGAAGGGCGCGACCGTCGATGGCAAGACCTTGCTCGACCACATGCGCCCGAAGATCGCGAGCTGGTGGATGCCGGATGCGGTCGAATTCCTGGACGAATTTCCGATGACCGGCACCGGCAAGGTGCTCAAATCCGCGCTGCGCGAGAAGTTTAGGGAGTACCGCGTCGCCTGAAGTACGCGCACCCTGCGTGCGCGGTCTTCATCTTTTGGTAGATTCGACGGCGATATATCGAGGTGTCGCTAACTCCAGGGATCGAGGACAGCATGGCGTTTTCCGGATTGGGCCTGCATCTCGGCAATCTGTCGCGCCTGTCGAATGCGCAGACGCGCTCGATCAGCCCCGAGAATTTCACCGGCGAGAAGGGCAAGGGCGGCATGTCCGTCGACGGACCCGCCGCACGCCAGGCTCGCGATCTCGGCCAGGGCTGGAAGATCTCGCCCTATGTCGTCATCGAGCCCGGCGCTACCTTTACGCTCGGTGACATTCAGGGCCAGGGCGCGATCCAGCAGATCTGGATGACGCTGGCGCGCGGGCGCCTTCGTCACTCGATCCTGCGCATCTACTGGGACGACCAAACGCTGCCAAGCGTGGAATGCCCGGCCGGCGATTTCTTCGCCTGCGGATGGGAGGAGTTCGCGCAGGTGTCCTCGCTCGCGGTCTGCGTCAATCCCGGCCGCGCCTTCAACTGCTACTGGGAAATGCCGTTCCGCAAGCGCGCGCGCTTCACGCTGGAGAACCGCAGCGAGGAGCAGCTCACCGTCTACTACCAGATCAACTACACGCTCACTGAAGTGCCCGAGGACTGCGCCTATTTCCATGCGCAGTTCCGGCGTACCAATCCGCTGCCGTACAAAGAGGTCTACACCATCCTCGATGGCGTCAGCGGTGCGGGCCATTATGTCGGCACCTATATGGCCTGGGGCGTCAACAACAATGGCTGGTGGGGCGAAGGCGAGATCAAGTTCTTCATCGACGGCGACGGTGCATTCCCGACCATCTGCGGCACCGGCACCGAGGATTATTTCTGCGGCGCCTATAATTTCGACCCCTATGTCGCGCATGCCGGCCAGGGTCCGGCGCAACAATCCCGCTACCAGGAATTCACCACGCCCTATGCCGGCCTGCCGCAGGTGATCCGTCCCGATGGCGTCTACAAGTCGCAGCAACGCTTCGGCCTGTACCGCTGGCACATCCCCGATCCCGTGCGCTTCCGCTCCGATCTGCGCGTGACGATCCAGGCGCTGGGCTGGCTGCCGGGCGTCAAGGAGGCGAAGTATCTTCCATTGCAGGACGACATCGCCTCGGTCGCGTTCTGGTACCAGACGCTGCCGACCCCGCCCTTCCCGACATTGCCCGGCCCGGACTATCTCGAAATCGGCTAGCCGCCCTTCCTGCGCTCACAGCATTTGCGCCGCCCGGACGTCGTGAAGATCGTCCGGGCGGCGCCTTCGTGTTCGGCGCCGGCTACCAGGAATACTGGAGCCCCACCCGTCCAAGGGCGCGCACGTCGCTCCACGACTGCGCCGGAAGCGCCACGCCAAACTCCGTCGCGGTCCGGTTGGACGTGGACGTCAAGCTGCCGCGATCGAGACCGAACGCGATGCCCATGGTCAGTGACAGGTTTCCCTGGATCCTGATCATTCCGACCACACCGGCGGCATGCTGCCCGTCGAAGACGGCCCAGTGCGTCGAGATCGCATAGTTGGTCCCGTCGGGCAGGAACGGATTGACGAGCGAAGTCGCCATGGCCGTTCCCGTCGCTGCACGGGTAATCTGGCGTGCGAGATCGAACTGGCTCTGCACCGTCTGCCCCGCGTTCACGCAGGTGTCAGTACCCGGTATGTAGAAGAAGTTGGCACCGTAGACCGAGCAGATCTTTTCGTACTCGACCGCAGCATGGCCGGGCGTCGGGATCGCCAGAACCAGAGCGGCAGTCGCAAGGATAGCGCGCAGGTGACGTCGGAAGACGTCTCGTGCCGCGTTGATTTGCTTCCACATGTTTGTCTCCAATCAGTGACGTTGACGCGGCTCAGTAACGAGCAACGATGGCATCGCCGTTGAAGCGGTAGTTCACGCCGAGCTTCACGAGATGAAGGTCGTGGTCGACGTTCTGGGTGCTGATCCGTGTGCTCAGCGCGATCGCGGCCGGACCGAAATAAAGGTAGTCGTACTCCAGTCGCGCCGAGAGATTGCTCGTCAGCGCGTATTCAAGGCCGACGCCGCCGGTCAAGCCGGTCCGCTGGTGGTTCACGTCGAGCGGAGCAACCGTGCCGACATAGGCCTGGTAGGCGACATTGGCCCAGGCAACGCCGCCTTTGGCGTAAGCCAGTACGTTATCAAACGCGTAGCCGATGCGACCGGTGCCCGTCGCCATCGCCTGGTACGACACTGAAAGCCCGGACAAGATGGGGTTCGCGGGATCGAACGGACGATTGCCCTTGATCGACGCCCAGGAAAGATCGAGCTCGGCACCGACCACGATGTTGTCGAACTGCCAGTTGGCGCCAACCTGCGCACCTGCGAGCGCGCCCTTTGTGTCCATCGTGAAGCGATCTTGCGCGAATGCGAAGCTCGGGTCGACGAGCCGGCTGCTGCCCATGCCATAACCGCCATGAGCACCAATGTAGAAGCCGTTCCAGAGCGGCACCGGAGCGACGACCGGAGCCTTCACGGTCATGTCGGCCGCGTTCGCGGATGTGGCGGTGAGCGGCATGGCCGCGAGAAGCGGCGTGACGGCAGCAACGCAGGAGAGGAAGCGGCGCGCCGATCGCGAGAGAGAGATTGTCATGGGATGGTCTTTCAAATGTCAGAATGAATTTTAGGAGCGAGCGTCGCGTGCATCACCAGGCGTACATGAACCCCGCGCGGCCGAGGCCACGGACGTCACTCCACGATTGCGCCGGGATCGCCGTGCCGAATTCCGTCTGCGTGCGGTTGGTGAGGGACGTGAGGCTTCCCTTGTCGAGGCCGAGCGAGAAGCCGCCCGAGAACACGAAATTGCCGGAGACCCGCATCAGGCCCGAGAAGCCCGCGGCGTGCTGGCCGTCATAGGTCGCCCAGTGGGTCGAGACTGCGTAGTTGGTACCGGTCGGAAGCCACGGCGCGACGAGCGACGCGGCCATCGCGGTGCCGGTCGAAGCGCGGGTCTGCGCACGCGCGAGATCGAACTGGTTCGTCGCGATCTGGTTGGCGTTGGTGCAGGTGTCGGTGCCCGGAATGTAGAAGAAGYCGGCGCCGTACAAGGAGCAGACCTTGACGTACTCGACTGGAGCGGCGGCGTGGCTTGGTGCGGCGATCATGGCGCCGAGGCCGGCGGTGACGACTGCGGCGATCTTGGACATGGTGGACATGATGTTGTCTCCGAGGATTTCTGTTGAATGTTGTTTCGATGTGCCGGGGAATTAACGCGGGAGGCCGCCGTCGCCGTTGAAACGGACGTTGATGCCGGCCTTCACCACCTGGACGAAATGCTTGATCTCGGAGGTCGTGTCCTGGCTCACCCAATGCAGCGTTTCGGTGGGGAGAAAGATCGCGTTGTATTCGACCTTGGCGGAGACGTTGCGCAAGAAGGCCACTTCCAGGCCGACGCCGCCGACGGCACCGAACAGCTCGCGGTTGTAGTTGGTGATCTCCGGGGTGAACCGCGACGAAAGCTCCATGCGGGCATAGGCGGCACCGCCCTTGGCATAGGCGAGCCATTGGCCCGATGCGTAGCCGACACGGCCCGTCGCGGTCGCGAGGGCGGTGTAGCCGACCCCGTTGGTGGTGCTCGACGTGAGAAGGGGCGAGGTGCTGGTGTTGCCCTTCACGAAGGACCAGGAGCCGTCGACCTCGGCACCAAGGACATAGTTGCCCAGCTGCCAATTGTAGCCGAGCTGCCCGCCCGCGAGCGGTCCGTTGTAGTAGGCAGAGAACGGATTGTTGGCGGGGCTGTTGAGGGGATCGCGAAACTCCGACTTCCCCCATCCCCAGCCGCCATGGACACCGGCGTAGAATCCAGACCAGGAGACGACGGGTGCAGGCAGCGGACCGCCGGCGAAAGCAGGTGAAGTGATAATCGCGCTCACCGCTGCAACGGTGGCGGCGAGTCTGATGCGGTGAGTTACGGAACGTCCTGATTGCGTGTGCATGTCGATGTCCATTTCCTTTTCGAATTCAAGATTGATATTCTTATATTTCTCTATTTTAGATTGTGCCTTGAGACGCAACGTTTGGATCAAGCCCTTGCTTGCTTTTGAACGAACGAAACCGGCGACCGCGCAGCTTGCGGATCGACGGGACGGACTACCGGTTGTTGGAAGAACCCGCGCGCAGTCTAGGACAATGCGCTCCGCGTCCTATCGACTGGCGAACTAGGGGCGCGCGATCCGTAAGGATGTGCTTCCGTAGTCCCCTTGTGTTGTCATGACTGCTGCCCCCACTTTTGATTGAGGCCGATCTTAGGCACGACCTTTCGGATTGCCAGTCGCGTCAAAGTCACAGTTGCTGATTGTTTCCCACGCGCTTCTCATTCGGTGCACAAACGCAAGACAACGCATGAATGGGCGTCAATATCGCTACGCAACAGGTGAGCCCTGACGCGATTTGCGCAGAGCCGCGCCGATGAAAATGCGATGAGGCAAGCGCCGCTATCGCCGACTCGATTCTGATGCAGGCCGGCCCCGCGTGCAGGCGCTGCTTGATCTACAGGAGGTCCAGATGCTCTACCCGATGTCGCCCAAAGTCGTCGAGCTCAAGCGCAAGCTCGAAAGTTTCATGGATCGGCACATCTATCCGAACGAGGAGCGCTTCTATCGCGAAGCGGAAGAGCTCGGACCGTGGAAGGTCTATCCCGTTGTCGAGGAGCTGAAGCCGCTGGCGCGCGCCGAAGGTCTCTGGAATTTGTTCCTGCCGGAGTCCGGCCACGGCGCGGGTCTCACCAATCTCGAATATGCCCCGCTCTGCGAGGTGATGGGGCGCACGCATCTGGCGCCCGAAGTGTTCAACTGCTCGGCGCCCGACACAGGCAACATGGAGGTGCTGGAGCGCTATGGCACGGAGCAGGACAAGGAGCGCTGGCTGAAGCCGCTGCTCGCTGGCGAAATCCGCTCCTGTTTCGCCATGACCGAGCCCGCGGTCGCATCATCCGATGCGACGAACATCGAAAGCTCGATCGTGCGCGACGGCGACCATTACGTCATCAACGGGCGGAAATGGTACACGACCAACGCGACCGACCCGCGCTGCAAGATCTGCATCTTCATGGGCAAGACCGATCCGGACAATCCCGACCGCCACAAGCAGCAATCCATGATCCTGGTGCCGATGGACACGCCGGGCATCGAGGTCAAGCGTCCGCTGCCCGTGTTCGGCTTCTACGGCGTGCCCGACCGCGCTTCCGAGGTCGTCTTCACCAATGTGCGCGTGCCCAAGGAGAACATGCTGCTGGGCGAAGGCCGCGGCTTCGAGATCGCACAGGGCCGCCTCGGCCCCGGCCGCATCCATCACTGCATGCGGCTGATCGGCCTTGCCGAGCGTACGCTGGAAAAGATGTGCCGCCGCGTGCGCAGCCGCGTCGCCTTCGGCAAGCCGGTCTCGGAGCAGACCGTGACGCAGGAGCGAATCGCGGAAGCCCGCATCATGATCGAGCAAGCCCGGCTGCTGACGCTCAACGCCGCCTATGCGATGGACACCGTCGGCAACAAGGTCGCGAAGGCCGAGATCGCGATGATCAAGGTCGCCGTGCCCAACATGGCCTGCCAGATCATCGACTGGGCCATCCAGGCGCACGGCGGCGGCGGCACCTCGAACGATTTCGGTCTGACCCAGGCCTACGCGACCGCGCGCCTGCTGCGGCTTGCCGATGGGCCGGATGAGGTGCACCGAAACCAGATCGCGCGGTTCGAGCTGAAGAAATACTCGAATGCCTGAGCAGACGCTGGTTCGTCAGTCCCGAGCGGAACGCCTGAGCGTCGAAGTCTAATCGATGCTTGGCGGCTCCTGGATGGGTGCAGAGACATTTTGCTTCGAAATCGCTTCGAGCATCGCTCCGAAAATGATGATCGGCAGATAGAACGCAAGCATGATCGTATTCCTCCTGCTGTGACAACCTTGGCCTGCAGGACCAGGTTCCTCAAATTGACACTCGCCCGTCTCGGAACAATTTCGTCGCTTACCTAGCTACCGACGAAACCGAGTCGCAGGCAGTATCAGGAACGCATCGCGTCAATCGCATGGGCGATCAGAACGACTGCGCTCGCGGCAATGAGAAACACAAACAACCAGCTCATGTCCGCCTCCGATCCCGGAAGTGAACGCGGTCATCCATGCACAGTCAAAAACCATCGGTCTGGAACCGCTATTCAACGGCTGGCTGATGCTTCGCAGCAACATTTGCGTCCGCTGTCGGCTCTATCGGCAGAATGCCAGAAGAAGCAACGCACCGACGACGCAGGCTGCCAGGACTAAAAACCAAACGCCCATACGGTCCCCCGACTCACACAAGCGCGTCAGGATTAGCCCTGCGATTTGGCATTGAAACGCCTGTTGGCGGTTTTCCCCAAGCCAGGCGCGATCCATGGGCTCGTTGCGTTAGTCCAATACCTCTACCGTCGCGGAGCGGCCGGCGACGAGCGAGATGGTGTCGGGGACATTGTCCAACGCGATGCGCACGGGGACGCGCTGGGCGAGCCGCACCCAACTGAAGGTCGGGTTGACATTGGCAAGCAGGTTCGCGCCCTCAGCGCGGTCGCGGTCCTCAATGCCGGCGGCGATGCTCTCGACATGGCCCGACAGCGTGACCGTTTCGCCCATCAGGCGGACCCGCACCTTGTCGCCGGTGCGGATGCGCGCGAGCTTTGTCTCTTCGAAATAACCCTCCACGTGCAACGTATCCGTGTCGACCAGCGCCATCACGCCCTTGCCGGCCGTGACGTAAGCACCGGGACGCAGATCCATATTGGTGATGACACCGTTCACGGAGGCGTGGACCTCGCTGCGATCGAGGTTGAGCTGGGCGACCGCGCGGTCGGCGACGGCCTGATCGAACGCCGCCTTGGCCTGGAGCTGGGTGGCCAACACCTGCTCCTGCTTCTGCTGCGATACCGCATCGGTGGTCAGCGCGCTGTAGCGCTTCAAATCGGAATTGGCCTGGTCGAGCGTGGCCTGATGACCCGCCACGGATGCATCGGCTTGCCGCAAGGCCAGCGCGAAACGTTCGCGATCAATCCGGAACAGCACATCGCCGCGATGGACTTTCTGGTTGTCCTTGACCAGCACCTCCGTGACGAACCCGGAGACGTCAGGCGCGACCTGCACCACATCGGCGCGGACGCGACCGTCGCGGGTCCAGGGCTGCTCCATGTAATAGACCCAAAGTTCACGGCCGACCGCGAGCGCGGCGACGACGGCGACAACGGTCAGCGCAAGGCGGCCAAACCAGGCGAAATTCCCCTTCATGGCAAAAACTCCGAGAGATAGACGACGCCGCCGAGAAGACAGACGAAAATCGCGAAATCGAACAGCGCACGGTGCCAGACCAGCCGGTAGAGGTCGAAGCGCTGCATGAGCCGGCGCAGGATCGCGCTCAGGACATAGGCGACGATGATCCACAGCAGCAGCGCCGGCACGAGCACGCCATAGATGTCGATCACGTATCTCATGCGGCAACACTCGCGCCTGTACGCGGCCGGTAGGCCGGTGCGTCCGGGAACAGGCCGCGGCGGATGCCGACGAGGCCGATCAGAGCGTCTTCGCGCGCGCGGTCATTGGAATCCGTCACCGCCTTGGCCAGCGCCCGATCGACGCTGGTCAACAGCTCGGTCGGCATTCCTCCACCGGCATGGTTGCGGCAAGCGATCGCGAGCTGATCAAGCATGTCGTCGATGACGGCAATAGTGGTTGCGGCAAGCCCATAGCGGGCGCGGCGCAGGTCGATGATATTGATCCCGATTCGAAGCTGCACGAGGCTATCGGCATCGTGGCGATCGCTCTCGGTGAGGAAGGCGATGCGCTGCACCAGCAGCCCGAGCCGATGCAGCATGAGGCCCGCAAACTCTGCCCGATCATGCTTGCCGCGGCGCTCGGCAGCGACCGCGAGCGTCTTCCAGCTCGACAGCACCAGGCGATGGGCGACCCACTCCGCGCCCACGCCGCGCGCGATCCGCGTCACGAGCTCGGCGATGACGACGCCGACGAAGAAGGCGACCGCAGAATTGGCATAGGATGCGAAGTCGGCGCTGTAGGTCGATTGCAGCGCCAGCAGCGTGGCCGTGTTGGCCGCGAGCGCCATGCCTGTTCCCGCCGTTGCCGGCCGTCCGATCAGGAAGCCGTAGAGCAGAAAGGTCGGCGCCAGCGCGACGATCAGAACCTCAATATTGGAGATCGCGGGCACCAGCGCGAACAGATAGATCGCGACGACCACGATGGCGACCAGCGACCACAGGCCGAAACTGCGGATGAAACGTGCGGGCTCGTCCTGCGCGGCAAAGAAGGAGCACGCGACCGCCGCCATCATCGGCGCCGAGGCGCCGTCCGGCCAGCCGGTCCCGATCCAGAACGCGCAGCAGATCAGGATGGCGGTGGCCGCGCCGACCGCCGACCACAAGGCAAGGCCGCGGTCGCGATGGCGCACCGGCGCGGCGCCGGCCTCGGAACGGAAGGCCAGGTCGAGCGTCGAAACATTGCGGCTCTCGGCGATGGCCTCGCTGAGCACGCGGCAGTCGCGCGAGAGGTCGACCAGCTCGCGCAGCCGCAACAGCAGGCTCGTGGTGATGATCCGCTCCCATGAGGCGCTGTCATCGAGCACCGCCTGTCGCTCTGCGATCGCGGCGCGGATCGGCTCGGCAGGTTGCCGCGCGCCGACATCGCTCGCAATCCATTGCGCAAGATCCTCCAGCAGCCGCTTCAGCTCGGGCTGCCGGCGCAACGCCTCCTCCCCCAGCGCTGCCAGCCGATCCTCCAGCGAGGCGATCACCGGCAACAGCATCAGCATGCGCAGCCGGATCTCGCCGAGGCCAGTCACCGCATTGCGATCGGTCAGCCGGTCATACGCAAGATGAGTGGAAAGCGTGTCGATCTCGACGATGTCGGTCGCAAGCTTGAGTCGCCTGCCACGGCGCGTTTCACTCGTTCCCTGGCGAAGCAGCACCGCCTGGCTCAGGCGCTGCGCATCCGACAGCCAGGCGTCGACGCGATTGGCGACGGCTGGCGCGACGCTGCGGGGAAAGACGATGGTGGAGACGAGGCTCGCGCAGATGATGCCGAGGGAAATCTCCTCCACCCGCGCAATGGCGGTATCGAAGATGGCGCCGGGCTCCGAGACCGAGGGAAACCCGATCAATGCGACCGTGTATCCCGCCAGCATGAAGACGTAGCTGCGCGGCGTGCCATCGAGCAGCGACAGATAGAGGCAGAGTCCGACCCAGAGCGCGATCGCGAGGCAAAGCAATTCCGGCGCATCGATCAGGTTCGGCACCAGCGCCACCGTCATGGCGGCGCCGACCAGCGTGCCCATGACGCGGAAGAACGCTTTTGAGCTGGTCGCGCCCGCCAGCGGCTGCGAGGTGATGTAGACGGTCGCCATCGCCCAATAGGGCCGCGGCAAGTCCATGGCGAATGCGATGACGAGCGCCAGCATCGACGCGGCAAACGTCTTCAACGCAAAAATGACGTCCGCGTGGCGGACCAGGAACGGCTCGTCTGCGCGCATGCTATTTCGTCTCTGGACCGGTCTTGGTGTCCTGCAGGCGACTGGCCCGCTGCTCGATGCGCTGAAGAGTTTCGAAGGTTATCGCAAGTTCGTCCGCGCCGATATCCTTGAGCAGGCTCGCCCGTACCCGGCGCAGCACCCGGTTGGTCTCTTCGACCTTCGCCTCGCCCGCTTTGGTCAGATGTAACGTTTTGGCACGGCGGTCGCTCGGATCCTCGCGACGTTCAACCAGCCCTTCGGCCTCGAGCAGATCGATCAACCGGACCAGCGACGGCCCCTCGATGCCGAGCTCGTCGGCGAGCACGCCCTGTCGCACGTTCTCGCCCTGCCGCGACAGCACCAGCAGCGGAATCGCGGTCGCATAGGACAGGCCGTGATCGGACAGCGCCTGATCCGACTCACGGCGCCAGATGCGGGCCAGACGTGCGATGAGCCGGCCGATCTCGCCGTGGATATGCGCCTGCGAGGGAGCCATGCAATTTGATAGGACGCGAACTATTAGCTTGCAACTATATAATCCGACGTATCGCAATCGATCACGCAAATGCGAACGAGGACAACGCTGGATGGGACCGGGTTCCGCGACCGAGGCAAGGGAGACAATAGCGGGCGAGAGCACGCTGACGCTGGTYCCGACTTTCGTGGTCGTCGCTGTGGACGCCACGGGCATGGGAATCATCCTGCCGTTGCTGCCGTTCTATTCGCAGCGGCTCGGCGCGACGCCGTTCCTGCTCGGCGCGCTGATCTCGGCTTATGCCGTCTGTCAGCTCGTTGCCGGCCCCGTGGTCGGCATGCTCTCAGATCACTACGGCCGGCGGAAGGTTCTGGTCGTCAGCCAGATCGGGACTTTCATCGGCTTCATCCTGCTCGCATTGGCGGGCAACCTGACGCTGGTGTTCCTGGCGCGCATCATCGACGGCCTGACATCAGGCAACATCTCGGTCGCTCACGCCTATGCCGCCGAGCACAGCGCGCCGGCAACACGCAAGCAGGCACTCGGCATGACCAGCGGTGCGATCGGGACCGGGCTGCTGCTCGGCCCTGCTCTCTCGAGCTTCCTCGTGCACTACGGCCAGACCGCGCCGGTGTGGGCCGCGGCCGCGCTCTCGCTGATCAGCATCGTTGCGACGATCGCCCTGCTCCCGCCTGATCACCCGGCGTCCGAGCCGCTCTACCAGCATCGCGTGCCCGAGCCGACGCTGACCCGCAGCCTGCTCGGCATGCGCTATGCCTGGCGGCTGCTCGGCCTGCTCATCGTGTTCTTCTTCGTCAACTCGATGTTCCTGTCGCAGATCGGCCTGTTCCTGTCGGCGCGGTTCTCCTGGGACGGACATCCCTTCGGTGCGCGCGAGCTCGGCTGGATGTTCGCCTATGCCGGCTTCATCAACATGGTGGTTCAGGGTCTGCTCATCACGCGTGTGAGCATCATCGCGTCAGACCGCAGCATCGTGATGGCCGCGTTCGCTTGCATGGGTCTCGGATTTGCCGGACTTGCGGCCCGCGACAATGTCGGCCTGCTCGCGATCAACCTGACACTGATCATCGTCGGCACCATGTTCGCGCGCAGCACGCTGACGGCCGAGCTGTCGCGCTCGACCGCGATCAATCGTCAGGGCATGATTATGGGCCTGAACCAGTCGCTGATGTCGGGTGCGAATATCAGCGCGCCGCTCCTGAGCGGCGCGCTGATCGGTCATCGGCTGTTCGTTCCGTGGGCGCTTGCTATGGCCGCCATCGCGGCGATCGGCGCGGCGCTGGCTGGCCAGCTGCTGGATGCACCGCGGACGCGCTAGCGCCCTCGCCTCAGTTCACCACGTAGACGTCGGGATCGAAGCTCGAGCTCGGCTTCTTGAAGGCGTTGCGCAGGGCCGCCGACATCGGGACATTGTAGTTGAGGCCGTTCGGCGGCGTCGGCGATTCCAGCCAGCGCTTGTAGAGCACCTCGATCTCCGGGCTCGCGTAGAGCTCGGCGGTGGCGCGGTCGGCGAGCGCCTTGAACGGCGCGTCTTCCCGCCGCAGCATGATCCCGAAGGGCTCGGCCTTCGAAAACGTCTCTTCGCTGATCATGAACAGCGCCGGCTCCTTCGAGCGCGCAATCGCGACCGCAAGCTGGACGTCGTCGAGCGCGTAAGCCTGAGCGCGGTCGGTTTCCAGCAGCAGGAACGCTTCGGCTTGATCCACGGCCGGCATTATCCTGATGCCGAGATTTCGCTCGGTGTTGACCTTGGCAAGCTGATTCAGATTGACCGAGCCTGCCACCGCCGTGACGGCCTTGCCCTTGAGATCGTCGATCGTGTTGATCTTCGCGGCCTTCTTGGCCGCAAACCGCGTCGCGCTGAGGAAATGCGTGTTGGTGAAGGCGACCTGCTTCTGGCGGTCGGCGTTGTTTGTCGTCGCCGAGCAGTGCAGATCGAGGGTGCCGTTGACCATCAGCGGAATCCGGTTCGACGACGTCACGGCGAGGGTGTCGACGGCGATGTCGGGCATGCCGAGCTGCTTCTTCACGGCATCCACGATCTTGAGGCAGATATCCATCGCGAAACCGATCGGCTTCTGGTTGCCGTCGAGATAGCTGAAGGGAACGGACGCTTCCTGATAGCCGAGCGTGATCTTCTTGGTCTCCTTGACCTTCTGGAGCGTGCCCGACAGGTCCTCGGCTGAAGCTGCGCCCGCAAGACATGTCAGGGCCAGCATAACGGTGGGAAGACGCATCGGGGGCTCCTCAAGGGGATCAAGGGCTGCGCCGGCGCGCAGCCGCGCGTGTGATAGCCCAGAGCCGGACCAACCGCCAGACGAGGTTCCGCCTATCAGCTATCGCGGTTTTATATCGGCCGGACCTAAGGGGGGCGTGACGCCCCGCCCTATTCGCAGGTGAGCTGCTGCTCGAACCAGCCGGAAACCCGCTCCGACAGCGGCGGCCACATCCGCTGGAAATTCGAGAGCTTGCCGACATTGACGCGGTACATCGCCCGCAATTCCTGCTCGATGGCCGGTAGGTCAACGCCCATGCAGGCCCTGTCCTTCGCGATCGTCTTGCCGGCGACGACGACCTCCTTCACCAGCGACGCATTGCCCCGCGCGAACAGAAGCGCCATGGGGTCAACGGGCATGATCTGATCTCGGTCCAGCCGGTCGAGGTCGATCACGACGAAATCGGCGGGATTGCCTGCGACGAGCTCGCCGCTCCTAGGCGCGCCGGTGGCACGGCGCCCATTGCGGACAGCAAGCGCGAACAGCTCGGCCGGCATCCAGGTCGCCTTGAAGCCGAKGCCGCCGTGGGCCATCTGCACCAGCCGCATCTCGCGCAGGATGTCGTCGTCCTCGTCCAGCGCCAACCCGTCAACGCCGACCGCGATGGCGCAGCCACATGTGTGTGCGGCGGCGATCGGGGCGAGTCCCGAGCGCAGATGCATGTTCGAGCTGAAATTGGTGACGATGCGCGCGCCGGAGGCTGCGATCATCTCCAGCTCATCGGGACGGGCGTGGATGCAGTGCGCCAGCGTCAGCCGCTCCGAGAGGAAGCCGATATCGCGCAGCCAGCGCACCATGTCCGGAAAATTCAGATCGGCCCAGGCGCGCTGGTACGTGGTCTCCAGCAGATGCATGTGGATGCGGCGGCCCGTCTGCGCCGAGTTCTCCGCCACCGCCTCCAGCAGCGGCTTCGAACACCATTGCACGCCGGCGGGTCCAAGCTGCACGTCGACCATCGGGCCGGAGATGGCGGCGGCAATCGCATCGGTCAGCTCGATATAGGCCTTCGGAGACATCGGCGCGCGAACGAAGAGGTCTTCGATGGTCTTGCGGTCATCACTGGGGAGGCCGGAGAGAATCGGCTCGGCATCGCCATAAACGATCGGATTCCGGTCCCGCACCGCGAGGGCAAATGCCACGCGGATGCCGACATCGGATGCCGCCCTCGCAATCGCCTTGGCTTCATCGAGCAACGGCATCGTCCCGCTTGGGCGGGTGTAGTGCACCATCATCGCAGCGCAACCAACCCTGGCGGAACGTGCCAGTGCGGAGGCCGCGGTCAGATAGGGATCGATGGGCGTGCCGAGCGCGGTGCGCAGGATCCAGCTTTCGAGGGGCATGCCGATCGCCCCGAAGGACGACGCGGTCGCGCGCGCATGGTCATGGGCGTTGACGAAGGCAGGAATGACGAAGGAGCGAGGCCCGCCAGCAGGCCCCGCTCCTTCAAGAATGTCGGTGATGATACCGTTATCGTGCCGCAGCACGACATTGTCGGTCACACCGAGATCAGGGCCACGGAACAGGCTGGTTGCCGCAATCTCCGTGGCCATGACCGTCTCTCCAAATTTAGTTGGCAGTATACACCAGCTCCCGCTCCGCACGCGGCGGCAGGAATTCGCGCGAGAACACCTCTGCGGGCGTCGGCGCGCGGGCGAGTTGATAGCCCTCGACCACGATGCCGATGGCGCGCGTCATGCGGTCATCCTTGATGTCGCCGATGCCGATCTCCTTCATCTCGGGCGAGACGATCAGCTTGTCGAAGGAATATTGCAGCCGGCGCTTCTCGACGGCGACGTCGATCAGATTGTCGTAGTTCAGCGCCGCCTTCATGCCGGCGTTCTGGTCCTTGGCCACCGCGATTGCGCCCTTGTTGATGGCGCGCACGAGCCCGGCCACCGCCTTCGGGTTCGACGCGATCAGCTTTTTCGAGACCATCACGCCGTTGGAGTAGAGGTCGAGGCCGTACTCACCGAACGAGAACCATTTGAAATCCTTGTCGGGGTCCTGGCGGTTGAGCACGAGGTTGAAGTAGCTGGTGATGTTGAACACGAGCGCGGCGTCGATGTCGCCCTTGATCAGCATCGGCTCCTGGAGGTTCGGGGCCATATTGGAGATCTTAATCTTCTCGCCGTCGAGCCCGTTCTTGCGGGTGAACACCGGCAACAGCCGCGTCGTCGGCGTACCCTGCGCGCCGCCCAGCGTGTGGCCTTCAAAATCCTTGATGGTGTTGATGCCGCTGGTTTTCTTGGCGACGATCGCGAACGGCGGCTGGTTCCACATCATGTAGACCATGACGGGCGCCTCCTGCGGCTTGGTCGAGGCGTTCTGAATGATGGYGTTGACGTCGCCGAAGCCGGCGTCATAGGCCCCCGACATCACGCGCGTGACGGTCGCGCCGGAGCCTTCGCCCTGGTCGATGACGACGTTGAGGCCTTCC
This sequence comes from Bradyrhizobium sp. 2TAF36, assembly GCF_052114925.1. Classification (NCBI taxonomy): domain Bacteria; kingdom Pseudomonadati; phylum Pseudomonadota; class Alphaproteobacteria; order Hyphomicrobiales; family Nitrobacteraceae; genus Bradyrhizobium; species Bradyrhizobium sp. 2TAF36. The sequence continues at coordinate 31,224 of NZ_JBFRFR010000015.1, forward strand.
TCTTTGAAGTAGCCGTTGTCCTTGGCGTAGAAGAATGCGGCATCGCTGCCTTGCGTCTTCCAGCCCAGCGTGAACTTGATCGTGGTTTCCTCGGCCGTGGCAGCGCCCGCGGACAGAGCCAATCCCAGCAGCGCGACTGTTACTTTTCTCAACATCAAGACCTCCTCAAGCTTCGTTGCATGACGGTTCAAGAATTCAGGTGGCGATCACGTCGTTCTTGCGCGTGGCCCAGCCGGTGACGCGCCCTTCGATCAACGAGAACACCGCGTAGAGCGCGACGCCAAGTCCGGCGAGCACGAACAGGCCGGCGAACACCAGCGGCACGTTGAAATTCGAGGACGCGGTCATCATGACGTTGCCGATGCCGCGGTTGGAGGCGACCGTCTCCGACAGCACGGCGCCGACGAAAGCGTAGGAGATCGCGACCTTCAGCGAGGCGAAGAAAAACGGCATGGTCCTGGGCAGACCGACATTCCAGAGGATGTCGAACTTGCTGGCGCCGAGCGCCTTCAATACGTCTTCGAGCTCGGGCTCGGTGGTCGCAAGGCCCGTGGCGATATTGACGACAATCGGGAAGAAACAGATCGACAGCGCGGTCAGCACCGCCGGCACCGTGCCGGAGCCGAACCACAGCACGAAGATCGGCACCACCGCGACCTTGGGGATCGAGGAGAAGCCGATCAGCAGTGGATAGCAGGTGTCATAGGCCGTCCTGGAGACGCCGATGATGGCGCCGAGGGCTATACCCAGCGCAACGCCGAGGACGAAGCCGAACATGGTGGTCGCGAGCGTCTGCACGATGTGCGGCCACAGCACCGGGAAGCGCTGGAACAGCGTGACAAAAACCTGCGACGGCCGCGGCAGCACCAGGTCCGACATGCCCGTCATCAGGCAGAACAGCTCCCAGGCGACGAAGAACAGCACGATCAGCCCCGCAGACCACGCCTTCTGCCTGACATCGATCCCGAACATCAGCCTGTCCCCTGTTGGGCCGCACTGCGCGCATCCTCGATGAAGGCGCGCAGCTTCTGGTTCAGCGCGACGAAATCCGGCTCGAAGGTCATTGCGACGGTGCGCGGCCGCGCGAATTCAACTCGGCTGTCGTCGAGGATGCGGCCGGGACGCGCGCTCATCACGCAGATGCGGCTGGCGAGGAAGCCGGCCTCRCGCAAATCATGCGTCACCAGCAGCACCGTCGGCTTGTGCGTCATCCAGAGGTTCTGGAGGATCGCCCACAGCTCCTCGCGGGTGAACTGGTCGAGCGCGCCGAACGGCTCATCCAGCAGCAACATGCGCGGCTCGTGGATCAGCGCGCGGCAGAGATTGGCGCGCTGGAGCATGCCGCCGGAGAGTTGCCAGGGATAACGACTGCCGAATCCCCTAAGCCCGACCTGCTCCAGCAGGGCGTTGGCCTTGTCGCGAAACTCGGTCTTGCGCAGCTTGCGGAAGTTCGAGCGGAACGGCTCGACGATCTTCAGCGGCAACATGATGTTCCGCTCGATCGTCATCCACGGCAGCATGGTCGGGTTCTGAAAGGCCATGCCGACCCGCAGCGCCCGCGCCGCGACCTCGCGGCCGCCGACAATGACGACGCCGCTGGTCGGCTGCACCAGGCCAGAGACGAGGCGCAAAATGGTCGATTTGCCGCATCCGGATGGGCCGACCAGTGCGACAAACTCACCGTCGGCGATCCGCAACGTCGTCTTCGACAGAGCCGGCACGGCGCGGTCGCCGCGCCCGAAGGTCACGGAGGCCTCGGACAGCTCGATGGCGACAGGGCCGGAGCCTTCGGGAACGGGCTGGCCGTCAAATTGAGCGTTGGGTTGCATGCGCATCACAGCCAAAGTGTATGCAAGCTAGGTGCCAGTCGGTCGTCCTCGCAAAATCAATGATTTGGCCAAACTCCCCGCCGGATGGCCGGATTCGATTTAGGCAATACGGCCGCAAAACTGCATGCAATTGGAGCGCTGGATTGGACTAAGCCTGTGCTAAAGAGAGGTTTCGACTCTCCCCGCAAGGATTCGCCAATGGCGGCGCGCACCACCAGCAAGACCTCTGAATCATCGGACAAGGTCAGCGTGATCTGCCGCGCGCTCAGGCGCGCGATCATCGAGCAGGCGCTGGAACCCGGTGCAAAGCTGCCCGAGGATGCGCTCGGCGAACGTTTCGGCGTCAGCCGCACCATTGCGCGCCACGCGCTGGGGCAGCTTGCTGCCGAAGGTCTCGTCGAGCTCCGCCGCAACCGGATCGCGGTGGTGGCAACGCCGAGCTGGCAGGAGGCGCGCGATGCCTTCGACATCCGCATCCAGCTCGAGGGCCTTGTGGTCCGCCAGCTCGCGGGCAAGCTGAGCAAGAGCCAGATCGCCGAGCTGAATGCCCATGTCGATGCCGAGGACCGCGCGCGCGGTGGCACGGACGCGGTTTCGATCCGGCTCGCCACCGAATTCCACATCCTGCTCGCGCACATGACCAACAGCCCGATCCTGGTGCGCTATGTCAGCGAGGTCGCCTATCGCTGCTGCCTGACGCTGTCGCTCTACAGCCGACCGCATTCCACCGAATGCGCGATCAACGAGCACCGCGCCATCATCGCATCGCTCGCCAAGGGCGACGAAGCCAAGGTGATGCAATTGATGCATCATCATCTGGATTCCGTGGCCAATCGTGCATTGGTGGCCCCCACCCCGCAACGTGGCCGCGACCTGCTCGATATTCTCGCGCCTTATGCGGATGAAGTGACGAGCGACCGCGTCGTCAAGCTGCCGAAAGTGGCCCGCAGGGGTTAGGCCTCAATCCCGCGCTGGACCAGGATCCGCTCGGCGCTGTCGTTCCAGACGTCCATCTTCACGATCTGCCCGCCCCGCACGACGAAGCGATCGACATAGCGATTGCCCTCGAACGGCGTGCCGTCCATCCACTCGCCATAGAGCGTGCCAACGCTGTAGACCACGGTCTCGTCCGCGCCCGGACAGACGTCGAACCGGTCCATCTTCTTCTTGACCCAGCTATAGCGTTTTGCGTTGAAGCCGGTCGGGCCGCGCGGATGATCGAACTCGCGCCCGCCGGTAAACGTGATCACCGTGCCCGGCTTCATATAGGCCGCAGCCGCATCGGGATCGGGTATCATCGAGGCGGTGAGATAGGCCTCCACGATCTCGGCGTCGGTCATCGGGCGTTCGGCTTTTGCGGGGGCGGACATGGCGGGCTCTCCGAGGTGCCGGCATTCTACAGTTCACGCCCCAAAGTGCATGCACATTTTTTGAACAATTTGGTGGCATAACTGCACACAATCTGGAGCTGCCAGCTTCCAAAGCTTCCGCTAGGCTACCACAGCTGAATCCGACGCCATGACCGCCCAACCCGCCTTCGACCTGATCTTCCGCAACACGCTGTTGCGATCATCCGCCGCACCCGTCGATATCGGCGTGAAGGGCGGACGCATCGCCGCGATCGAGCCGCAGCTTGCCTGCGAGGCCGTCGAGGTCGATGTCGGCGGGCGCCTCGCCCTGCCTGGGTTCGTCGACACCCACATCCATCTCGACAAGGCCTGYCTGCTCGGCCGCTGCGGGCACAATCACGGCAGCGTCTCGGACGCGATCCGCGCCGTGGCCGGGATGAAGAAGGACTTTACGGTCGAGGACGTCTACGCGCGCGGCGCAAAAGTGCTCGAACGCGCCATCGTGCATGGCACGACGCGCATGCGGACCCATGTCGAGATCGACCCCCGCATCGCCTTGCGCGGCTTCGAGGCGGTCAAGGCGCTGAAGCGCGACTATGCTTGGGCCATCGACCTGTCGCTCTGTGTCTTCCCGCAGGAAGGCCTGACCAACGACCCCGGCAGCGAAGAGCTGCTGGTGCAGGCGCTGCGCGACGGCGGCGAAGCGATCGGCGGCTGTCCCTACATGGACACCGACCCGAACGCGCACCTCGAGCGCATCTTTAATCTCGCGCAGGAATTCGACGTCGACGTCGACCTCCATCTCGATTTCGATCTCGATCCCTCCTGGTGGCACCTCGACGAAGTCTGCCGGCAGACCGAGCGGCGCAACTACGGGGGACGCGTGGCGATCGGTCATGCCACAAAACTCTCGGCGCTGCCGCCGGAGCGGATGAAGGCGGCCACCGCGCAACTGGCGACATCAGGCGTTGCCGTCACCGTCCTGCCCGCAACCGATCTCTATCTGATGGGCCGCGAAGCCACCCACAACGTGCCGCGCGGGCTGACGCTTGCGCACAAGCTCGCCGGCGACGGCGTGCTGTGCTCGGTCGCCACCAACAACGTGCTCAACCCGTTCACGCCGTTCGGCGACGCCTCGCTGCTGCGGATGGCAAATTTCTACGCCAACGTCGCGCACGCCTCGGTCAGCGACTTCGATACCTGCCTCGATCTCGTGACCGAACTGCCGGCGCGGCTGATGAACCTCAGTGATTACGGCATCAAGGTCGGCAACCCCGCCGACCTCGTCGTGCTCGATACCCAGGACAGCCGCTTCGCCATCGCCGAGTTGCCGGACATCGTGATGGGCTTCAAGGCTGGCCGGCAGACGTTTGAGCGGCAGCGGCCCACTTTGTTCGGGCCGGGCTGACCGACTTTCCGCGCCTTGCGCCCTACCCGCAGCTTGCGCGATGATCATCACAATCGACCAACGGAGCAACCGGATGGCCTTCGACACGATCTTCCTGAACGCGCGCTTCGACGGCGGAGCCCGGCATCACATCGCCGTCGCGGACGGCCGCATCGCCGCGATCACGTCCGTCGATGAGCCTCCCGCCGCAAACGAGACCATCGACCTCGGCAACGTCCTCGTCGTTCCCGGCTTCGTCGAAGGCCACATCCATCTCGACACCAGCTTCTATGGCGACGCCTGGCGCCCGCACAAGCCATGCACCAACGGGTTCGACGTGCATGAGCGCGTTGCCTTCCAGGCCCAGAACATGGCCGTATCAGCGCCRATGGATGTGCGCGCACGCAACCAGCTCGACCTCTGCATCGGCCACGGCACCACGCAGATGCGCAGCCACGTCATGGTCGACGGCTCGGTCGGCCTGAAATCGCTCGAGACGATTTTGCGCGTGCGCGAGGAATACAAGGGCCTGATCGACATCCAGCTCGTCGCCTTCCCCCAGAGCGGCATCCTGATGAGCCCGGGCAGGCCGCAATTGCTGGACGAGGCCATCGGGCTCGGCGCCGACCTCGTCGGCGGGCTCGATCCCGCGAGCTTCGATCGCGATATCGAGAAGCATCTCGACGTCGTGTTCGGCGTGGCCGGCAAGCACGGCGTCGACGTCGACATCCATCTGCATGACATGGGCACGCTGGGCGCGTTCGAAATCGAGCAGATCGCAGCGCGCACCCGCGCGCTCGGTATGGAGGGACGCGTTGCCGTCAGCCATGCTTACGGGCTCGGCGACATCCCCATGGATCAGCTCAAGAAGATCGCCGACACCCTCGCCCGCTCGGGCGTCGCGATCATGACCAATGCGCCGGGCGCCCGGCCCTTCCCGCCGATCCTGGCCCTGCGCAATGCCGGCGTCACCGTGTTCAGCGGCAACGACAACATCCGCGATTCCTGGTGGCCCTATGGCGACGGCGACATGCTGCGCCGGGCCACGACGCTCGGCTATCGCTCGGGCTTCAATATCGACGAAGAACTGCGCGTCGCGTTCGATGTCGTCACCGTATCCGGCGCAAAGGCGCTGCGGCTCGAAGGCTATGGCCTGCGCGTCGGCGCCAAGGCCGATTTCGTGACACTGAATGCCGAGCATATTCCTGAAGCCGTTGTCGGAGTGCCGCAAGGGCGCTCCGTGTACAAGGAAGGCAAGCTCGTTGCATGCGACGGTAAGATTGTCGGGAAGCGCGGCTAATGATCGGATCTTTTCCGTTCGATTATACCGCTAGCTTTCCTCACTCCCCAATCCGGTAGAATCCCTGACCGTAAATACGCGCATTGCACGACGGGCCAAGGAGATCATACTAAGACCCGCACTGACATCTGCGTTCTCTTGGGGAAGTATGGAATGTTCAGCGCATTCAGCAGCATCGATTACCATTCCATTCGGGCCAACACGCCCGCCGAGATGGCCATCAAGCGACTGACCGGCATCGGCGAAGTCCTGTCGGGCATCGACATATCGGCAATCCGCACGCAGGACGACATGGCCCGCGCCCTGTTGACGCTCGATACGGCCGACAAATGCATTCGCACGATTCTCACCGAGTTCCGCACCGAGCGCACCACGGAAGTCGTCCGCGAAGCCACGAGCCTGATCAGCCTGATCGAGCTCGCGCGCGACGAACTCTCGGACTACGCGGCGGCAGCAGAGTCTTGAGCTGAATGCGCGCTGGATCTCAGCGCTTGATCTTCGCCAGAATGCGATCCGCCTCGGTGCGCCAATCGGCGCTGCGGGCAAATTCCTTCGTCCCCTTGATGCCGAACAGGCCGTCATCAGCGAGATCGGCGACCCACGCCTGCCGCTCGGCGGTGCCCTGCGCCGACCACGGTGTCAGCCCCGCCTCGCGCACGGTCTCCGCGACTTCACGCACCTCCTCGGCACGGCGACGGCCGTGCTCGATCACGCGCTGGAAGCAATAGGCGCCCTGCTTCTCCCAGTCGATCGCCGGAAACGTCTCCGCGAGCGAGGCCAGCACCGCATCCTCGACGCCATAGGCGCGCGCGGTGGTGAAGCTCTCGATGACCATGGCCTCAAGGCCCTTGATCATGATGCTGCGGCACATCTTCACGGCCGACGACACGCCGAGCTTGTCGCTCGCAACCTTGGCCTCGAACCCGATTGCATTCAGCAGCGGCTCGAGCTCCCTCGCGCCGGGGCCGCCGAGCAGCAGCGGCACCTTGATGCGATAAGGCGGCACCGAGGTCATCACGGCCCCCTCGACATAGCGTCCGTCAGCGCCGTCGATCAGAGCGGCGGCGCGCTGCTTGGCACCCGGCGAGGCCGAGTTGAAATCGAGGAACCAGGTGCCCTGGTTGATTGCGCCAGCGCAGGCTTTTGCAACGGGCACGGCCTGGCTCGCCGTGACCGCGGAGATGATGAAATCGGATTTCGCGGTCAGCTCGGCGTGAGACACCGCCAGCGTCACGCCGAACTTCGTCGCATGCTCCTTCAACGGAGCGCCGTGCTCGCCTCCGAGCTTGATGTCGTAAGCGGCCACCTTGATATCCTGCTGCCGCAAATCCTCAGCCAGGATCCTGCCGACCTCGCCGTAGCCGACGAGCCCGATCTGCCAGCGCCTGGGATCACCTGCCATCAATTCAATCCTCGTGTCGTCTCGTCGAACAGCTCCTCGACCGCATAGCGGCGCGGGATCAGCGCCTGCTGGAATGCGTAGTCGACGATCAGCTCCAACGGTTTTCTGTTCGCCTCGATCCCGAACGGAACGAGGTCGGGCGTCGCCGCGGGTCCCACCTGCGCCTTGTTCCGCTTCAGGAGATCATAGACGCCCGCAACCACATCGGGGCGCGATCTTGCAAGCCGCTCGGTCACGACCACGAGATGATTGACCGGGACGACACCACGACGGGTGTACCATTTGGCAGCCTCTGCGGCAGGATCGGAGAATAGCGGCTTCAACGTGGGATGATCAGAGGTCTCGCCGAGGACGGCGTCGAGCTCGCCATCGATCAGTATCTGCAGGATCTTCTTGTCGTTCGGCGCACGCTCGGTGGTGTCGATATATTCGGCAACGTGCGGATCCTCGAAGGTTACCCAGCGGATCTTGTCGAGATTGACGCCGTAATCGTTGGCGAGAATGCCCCTGATCCATGCGCCGGTCGTGGTCGTGAACGAGCGGATGCCGACGCGCTTGCCTTCGAGATCGGAGGGGCCGAGCGCTCCCCTTGCAGGGTTGTAGAGCGCGTAGGAATGCTGAAAGCGGCCGAGCATGRTGGCAGGCAGTAGCACCAGCGGCTTGCCATGCGCCTTCGCCATCAGATAGGTGACGATCGCCATCTCGCAGACGTCGAAAGCCTGCTCGCGCACCATCGGCTTGAACGCCGTGTTGGTCGGCGTGTACGCGATGAAATCGAGGTCGAACAGGTCGGAGCGGAGCTCGCCGCTCTTCACCGCCTGCACGTGAGGGTGACTGCCGAGCACGGCCTTCAACTTGAGACGATCCATCCGCCCGCTCCGCTTCTCTGGTCCCGCTTAGACGTCCTCGGGATTGTCGACATAGACGAGCCCGGCTTTCGCCAGCGCCTCGCGCATGTTGTACATGTCGAGGCCGAGCTCACCCGAGGTCAGCCGCTTGCGCTTGCCGCCCTCGTCCGCGTTGCGCTTCTTCGCCTTTTCGGCGACTTCAGCGGCATAGCGCTTGGGCACCACCACGACCCCGTCGTCATCGGCCACGATGATGTCGCCGGGATCGACGTTGACCCCGGCACAGACCACTGGAATGTTGACCGAGCCGAGCGTCGCCTTGACCGTGCCCTTGGCCGAGACGGCGCGCGACCACACCGGAAAATTCATCTCGTGCAGCGCTTTGACGTCGCGGCAGCCGGCGTCGATGATCAGCCCCTGCACGCCGCGCGCCTGCAGCGACGTCGCGAGCAGCTCGCCGAACATGCCGTCGGTGTTATCAGTGGTGCAGCCGACGACGAGGATGTCACCCTTCCTGCACTGCTCGACGGCGACATGGATCATCCAGTTGTCGCCGGGTTGTGCCAGCACGGTGACGGCGGGGCCAGCAATCGACGCCCCTGCCCAGACGGGCCGCAAGTAAGGCTTCATCAGCCCGATGCGGCCGTACGCCTCGTGCACGGTCGAAACGCCGTACTCTGCCATCCCTGCGGGATCGGCGCGCTCAATGTTGCGAACGACGACGGGCTTCATGCCAGCTCCTCCGCGACCGTCGGGAACAGGCGCTGATAGGCCTCGCCATAGGTCATGGGCACGCCGGCGTTGCGGCTGCCCTGGATGCCGCGGTTGAGCGCAACGCGCTCGTAATAGCCCCAGAGATGTTTTTGCGCGGCGAGGATCTGGAACGCCTCGTACTTCTCCTTCCAGACCTCGTCGATCTTGAGGAGCAGGTCCGGCTTGTAGTTGCACTGCTCAGGCTGGTGCGGCTCGAACAGGAACACCGGGGGCGCCGAGTATTTGTACTGCGCGCCGGGCTTGTGGCCCATCGCCTGCGCCACGACACGAGTCTCCTGCGCGAAATGCGCCGCGTTGGGATGGTCGAAATTGTAGGGGTCTTCCAGCGCGTGCGTCAGCACGAAGCTCGGATTGAGCTCGCGGTAGATGTCGACCATGCGGTCGAAATGCGCCTCGGTGAGCTTCAGCGGATAGTCGCCGCAGTCGAAGAACTCGATCTCGGCGCCGAGTAGATTCGCCGCCCGCTCCGCCTCGTCCTTGCGGCCGGCCTTGACCGATTCCAGCGTCGCGCCTTTTTCCTTCCAGGCGAACTGGCTCTCGCCGCGCTCGCCAAAGGACATGCAGACGATCTTCATGCGATAACCCTTCTTCGCATGCAGCGCGATGGCGCCGCCGGCGCGCCAGACGAAATCGCCGGGATGGGCGGTGATCACGAGACCTGTTTTCATGGGACGAACTCCCCTCTTTCCTTGATAAGCAACGTATCGATCGCGAGCACCGTCATGTGTCGAACCCAAACAGACGCGCGGGATTGTCGACCAGGATCTTCTGCTGGAATTCCAGCTCCGGCGCGAACAGCGGGATCAGGTCGACGAGGTCGCCGTCATTCGGCATCACCTTGACGTTGGGATGCGGCCAGTCGGTGCCCCAGATGACACGGTCGGGCGCGGTCTCGACGATCTTGCGCGCGAACGGCACCGCGTCCGTGAACGGCGGTCCGGCCGAGGACACCCGCTCCGAGCCGCAGATCTTCACCCAGCATTTCTCGTCGCGCTGCATCATCTCGATCAGGATCTTGAACGGAAGCTGGTCGAGCCCCTCGGACGCCTTCACCCGTCCCATATGGTCGATGGTGTAGCTCAGCGGCAGCTTGGCCAGCATGTCGGCATATTCGGGCAGATCGATCGCATCGAAATGCAGATCGATGTGCCAGCCGAGCGGCGCGACCATCGCGATGACGCGGTTGAATACGCCCTTGTCTGGGACGCCGCCGAGATGGCGCACGAAATTGAAGCGGCAGCCGCGGAAGCCGCCCTCGTGCAGCACCTGGAGGCCACGCTCGGTGATGGTGTCGTCGATATTGGCGACCGCGCGATAGGCGCCATTGCTCTGCGCGATCGCATCGAGCGCGACCGTGTTGTCGGTGCCGTGCACGCTGGCATTGACGATGACGGCCCGCTCGACGCCGAGCTTGGCATGCAGCGCACGAAAGTCCTCGAGCGGCGCATCCGGCGGCGTGTAGGAACGGTCAGGCGCGTAAGGGTATTTCGCGCCGGGCCCGAAGATGTGGCAATGCGCGTCACAGGACAGCTTTGGCAGCTTGAACTTCGGCGTGCGCGTGTTCGGATCTGGCGGCGGAATGGTCGGCGTGTAAATCGTTGTCATCAGGTGAACCGCCGAGCGAGATCGCTTCTTTCAAGTCTTGCTGCTGACGACCGGCCGCCGCCGTACCGGCGCGGCCTGATCGAGCGCCGGCGCCTGGAAGGCGGCGACGGTGGCCTGCACCAACTGCTCGATGGCGCTGGCGGCATCGCTGCCGTCGGCCTCGCCGCGCGACAGGCGCGAGACGCGATCCGGCGTCACCAGCGAGTAATAGAGTGCGCCGAGCAGGAAGTGGCTGCGCCAGACGATGTCGGTGCGCGGAATATGCGGCAGGCTCTCGTGGACTGCGTCGATGAAGGCATGGCTGGTGTCGTCAAAGGTCTGCGCGATGATTTTTCGCACGACCTCGTTGCCTTCGGCGGACATCACGGCGCGCAGCCGCGTGAAGCGCGCCCCGCCCCCGGCGAGATCGCTGCCCGAGGTGAAGGCCGGCACCACATAGGCGCGCACGATCGCCTCCAGCCGGTCCTGGAGGTCGCGCACGCGCTTGGCTGCGGCGAGCAGCTCGGAACGGCGCAAATTCATCGGCCCGCAATGGCGCTGGTAGATCTCCAGCAGCAGGCCGTCCTTGGTCTTGAAATGATAGGTGACGCTGCCGGGATTGGCGCCGGCGGCCTGCGCGATGTCGCGCACCGAGACGGCATTGAAGCCGTTGGTGGCGAACAGCTCCTCGGCCGCGGCGAGGATCGCCTCGCGCATGTTCGGCTTGCGGGCCGTTTCCTTGCTGGTGGGCTTGCGTACCATGTGATTTGTACTATCGTACAAAAGATCAGGTCTCGTCAACAAGAACCATGGGCGGCGTCCGGACGGGAACACCGAGGCAGGATGCGAAAGCCCGCAAGGAGTGCTGGAAAATGCTGGGTTTGAACAAGACAATCGGCGGTTTGATGCTGGGTGCCGGCCTGCTGCTGGGCGGCACCGCGCAGGCCGCCGACAATTACYCGAGCAAGCCGGTCCATATCCTTGTGCCCTATGCGGCGGGCGGCGCCGTCGACGTGCTTGCGCGTACGCTCGGCCAGGCGCTGGCGAAGACCTGGGGCCAGCAGCCGGTGATCGACAACCGCCCCGGCGCCGGCGGCATCGTCGCCTCGCAGGCGCTGACGCAGGCCGCCCCCGACGGCTACACGCTGATCCTGGTCGCGAGCGGCCATCCGCTCAACCAGTTCATCTATCCGAGCGTGCCCTACGACACGTTCAGGGACTTCACCGCGATCACCGAGGTCGCCTCCTCGCCGCTTGCGATCGTCGTCGCCAAGGACAGCCCTTACAAGACGCTCGGCGATCTCCTCGCCGCCGCAAAGAAGGAACCCGACAAGCTCTCCTACGGCATGTCCGGCAACGGCACCTCCGCGCATCTCGCCGGCGAGCTGCTCAAATACATGTCCGGCAGCAAGATCGTCGCGATCCCCTACAAAGGCGGTGCACCGGCGCTGACCGCCGTGATCGCTGGCGAGATTCCGCTCAGCATCAATCCGCTGGCGGAAGCGATCGRCCAGCTCGAAGGCGGCCCGGTGCGCACGCTCGCGGTGACCTCGGCCGAACGCTCCAAGGCGCTGCCGAATGTGCCGACTATCGCGGAATCAGGCGTCCCCGGCTACGACGTCTCGGTCTGGTGGGGCGTTCTTGGACCTGCCAAGATGCCGCCGGAGATCGTGGCGAAGCTCGAGACCGATCTGAAGGCGGCGCTGCAGGACGCGAACGTGCTGTCGACGCTGGGCAAGATCGGCGCGGCGCCGGTCGGCTCCTCCGCCAAGGACTTTGACGCCTACATGCACGCCGAGGCGACCAAATGGGAGCCGGTGCTGAAGGCCGCCGACATCCGCGCGCAGTGAGGCTCGCCACATGAGGACCTCTTCCCGGCGATTTGCGCGCACCGCCCTGCTCGCATTTGCAATGACCGGCCTGCTCGGCGCGCCCGCGCGCGCCGATGGCGAAGCCAGGCTGCTGGCGCCGAGCGGCACGTTGCGTGTCGGCATCTATCCGGGCAGCCCGACCTCGATGGTGACGGATGCAGCCGGCAAGCCGCATGGCCTCGCCTACGATCTCGGCGGCGAGCTGGCCAAACGGCTCGGCGTTGCCGTCGACTATGTCAGGTTTCAGCGCGTCGCCGACATCGTCACCGCGATCCGTGACGGCCAGGTCGACTTCACCGTGACCAACGCCACGCCGGCCCGCGCCAACGAGGTCAGCTTCAGCCAGCCCGTGCTGGCAATCGAGCTCGGCTATCTCGTCCCGGCGAACTCGCCGATCGGCAGGATCGAGGACATCGACAGACCGGGTGTGAAGATCGGCGTCACCAAGGGCTCGACCTCGGAACGGACATTGCCGGCGAAGTTCAGGAGCGCGACCATCGTTCCCGCCGAAAGCGTCAAGGTCGCCATCGCGATGTTCGGCCGCGGCGAGATCGACCTCTACGCCACCAACAAACCGACGCTGTTCGAGATGTCCGACCAGATGCCGGGCGCGAAAATCCTCGACGGCAATTGGGGCGCCGAGCATATGGCCATCGCGATCCCCAAGGGGCGCGAGGACGCCCTTCCCCTGCTCAACCGCTTCGTGACGGACGAGCAGTCGTCCGGCGCGCTGGACACGATCCAGCAGCAGGCTGGCCTGCGCGGCGCGTCCAAGGCGACGCGCGAGTAGCTCGCGGACTGGGGTGAGGTGTCCTCCCGCCCTGCCCAATACAGTATTCCCTCAATGCAACCGTCCCCGGATTGCGCTAATTTGCGTCGATCATGACTCGCCGAACCGGCAGCGCCGATCTTCCCCTTCACACCGGCCGGGTTCCACCCTGGCTCGCCACCCGCATGTCGTCGCTGGGCGCGATCGTCACGCAGGCGATCGTACTTCACTACGGCCGCGACGCCTTCCTCCAGCGGCTCTCGCATCCGTTCTGGTTCCAGTCGTTCGGCGCCGTGATGGGAATGGACTGGCACTCCTCCGGCATAACCACCTCCGTGATCGGCGCCCTGAAGCGCGGGCTCGGACCGCTCCAGGATGAGCTCGGCATCTATGTCTGCGGCGGCCGCGGCCAGCATTCGCGCAAGACGCCTGACGAGCTGTTGCAGCTGGGCGATCGCGTCGGCTTCGACGGCGCAAAACTCACGCGCGCCAGCCGCCTGGTGGCAAAAGTCGACAGCGCGGCTGTGCAGGATGGTTTTGATCTCTATCTCCACGGCTTCTTCGTCACCGCCGACGGCAAGTGGACCGTGGTGCAGCAGGGCATGAATGGCGACAAGCGCCAGGCCCGCCGCTATCACTGGCATTCCGAGGCGCTGAAGAGTTTTGTCGACACGCCGCACAGCGCGATCGACGGCCCGCAGCAGGGCGAGATCGTCAATCTCACCGATCACCGCGCCGATGTCTCGCGCGCCGCGCAGCTCGAACTGTTGAGCGGCCTCGGCCCCGATCGCATCCTCACTGAATTCGAGCGGCTCACCGGCACTGCGCCCGAGCCGGCGCAGGCGATGCTGCCGCATCTGATCATGCCCGCGCATCATGATGTCAGGCCCAAGGACGTGTTCGCACGCCGCCTGCACGGCACGCTGGCCGCCGCGGCCGAACGCGGCCCGGTCGATTTTCCGGAATTGCTGCTGACGCCCGGCGTCGGCGCGCGCACCGTGCGCTCGCTGGCGATGGTCGCCGAGGTCGTGCATGGCGCGCCTTATCGCTTCAACGATCCCGCGCGCTTCTCGCTCGCCCATGGCGGCAAGGACCGGCATCCCTACCCCGTCCCGATCAAGGTCTATGACGAGACCATCCGCGTGCTGAAGGGCGCGATCCAGAACGCCAAGCTCGGACGCGAAGAGGAGATGCAGGCGATCAGGCGGCTCGACGACCAGGCGCGGCGGCTGGAGCGGACTGCCAGCGGTCCGTCGGTCGAGGCCTACATCGCCGGAGAGCGTGAAGCCTCGCCCGATCTCGACGGCCGATCCGTGTTCGGCTGGGAGCGCGATGTCGTGGCGTCACGGAAATCGACGGGCTGACTGTCCACCGCGACGACCGGCAACTCCGCGATGGCACGCATGCCCGGCCGCTTGCGCCAGTGAATCTGCGCGGGATCGACGGCGAGACCGAGCTTCGGCCATCGCGCAAACAGCGCCTCCAGCGCACAGGCCGCCTCGATCCGTGCGAGCTGATGGCCGAGACAGAAGTGAATTCCCGTTCCGAACGAGATGTGGCGGTTCGGCTTGCGCGCGAGGTCGGGCCGCTCGGGCTGGTCATGCACCGCCGGATCCATGTTCGCCGCGGCGAGCATGACCATGACGCGATCGCCCTTTTTCAGCGGCACGCCCGCAAGCTCGATATCCCGCCGCACATAGCGCGGCTTGGAAAACTGCACCGGTGACACGAAGCGCAAAAACTCCTCGACAGCGAGCCCGACGCGGCTCCGGTCTTGCTCCAGCCAATCGCGCAAGCCCGGATTTCTGAGGAGCTCGTAGACCGAGCCGCTGATCAGATGCGTCGTGGTCTCCGATCCTGCCGCAAGCAGCAGGAACACCATCGACACCATTTCGTCCGGCGTGATCTGGCCGCCCTCACGCTCGACCTGAACCAGCTCGGCAATCAGGCCCTCGCCGCCCTGCACGCGCGCGACCTGCAACTGCCGTTCGAGATAGGCGCGCATCTTGCGAAACGCGAGCAGCAGGCGGAAGAAGCTGACGACATTCGTCAGCGACGACATCTTGTTGGCCCAGGCGATGAATCGCGGACGATCGGCCGCAGGCAGGCCCAGCAATTCGCAGATCACCGACACCGGCAGGATGCGGGCGTAACGCTGGACGAGGTCGGCGGGGCCGCCATCGGCAAACAGGTCGTTCGCCAGGCCGTCGGCGATGGCGCGAATGCGTGGCTCCATCGCCACGATCGCGCGGCGGCGAAAAGCCTCGTCCACGATGCCGCGCAGCCTCGTGTGATCAGGCTCGTCCATCGTCAGCATGTTGTTGGCGATGGTGGTGACCAGTTTTGGCATCCACCAGCGCAGGCCAGCGACTTTGCCGTCCCCCTTGCGCAGCGTGAAGGTGGTGCCGTCCTTCAGGACCTGCGCCGTGGCGTCATGGGTCGTGGTGACCCAGACATCGCCGACCAGAGGAAATCGCGTCGCGATCACGGGGCCGGACGCGCGCAGCGCCGCGATCGCCTTGGGCGGATCGCGGAAAAAGGCCTCGCTGGTGAAATCGAGGCGCGGTGTCATGGGATCACCGTATTGGTTGGTGGCGCCTCAACCAGATGGTGTGTACGCGGCGACGCGCAAGGGCCGGAACCGCGCGAGAAGAAGCGAGCCTATCCGCGCCCCGGCGAGCGTTGGCCGGTCTTGCGCTGCTGATTGGTGTAGGCGTCCCAATGGCTCCAGCTACCGTTGGCGAGGCTTTGCAGATCGGTGCCGAGGGGGCGGCGCGTGCGCTTGTCGTGATCGGCGATGACGCGCTCGGATAGCGAGATCTTGCGCTTGAGTTCCGCAATCGTCTTCTGGGTCTCCCCATTCCGTTTCGAAGACGCGATCTCGCCCATCGTGAAGCGCGCGGTCTCCAGCGCCTTCAACTCGGCGCGGTTCTTCTTCAACTGGACCCGGTGCCAGGCGATGTTGCTGTCGCTGTCCGCAACCATGTGGGAACTCCGCTGATTCGCTCCCACAGTGTATCGCGCACGGAATCGGCGCCGCAACGCCCGCCGAACGGCGAAAATACGGTCTTATTGCGCGAAAAATCCGCGATCAGCGCTCGGCAAAGGCCTTTTCGACCACGAATTGGGCCGGCTCGCCGTGATTGCCCTCAATGAGGCCACGCTCGCCCAGCAGCACGCGGGTATCAGCGACCAATGCCGGGCTGCCGCAGATCATGACCCGGTCATGGGCGGCTTCCAGCGGCGGCAGGCCGATATCGGCGAACAGCTTGCCGGACGTGATGAGGTCGGTGATGCGGCCGCGGTTGCGGAAGGGATCGCGGGTCACGGTCGGATAATAGATCAGCTGATCGCGGATGTACTCGCCGATCAGTTCGTCCTTTGGCAGCGTCTCGGTGATCATCTCGCCATAGGCGAGCTCCTTCACATGCCGGCAGCCGTGCAGCAGCACGACCTTCTCGAACCGCTCATAGGTCTCGGGGTCCTTGATCACGCTCAGGAACGGCGCGAGGCCCGTGCCGGTGCCGATGAGGTAGAGGTTGCGGCCCTCTTCGAGATTGTCGATCACCAGCGTGCCGGTGGCCTTGCGGCTGACGATGATCTCGTCGCCTTCCTTCAGATGCTGGAGGCGCGAGGTCAGCGGACCGTCCGGCACCTTGATCGAGAAGAACTCCAGCGTGTCCTCGTAATTGGCGCTGGCGACGCTGTAGGCCCGCAACAGCGGCTTCTCGCCGACCTTGAGCCCGATCATGGTGAATTCGCCGTTGCGGAAACGGAAGGTCGGGCTGCGGGTGGTCTTGAAAGAGAACAGCGTGTCGGTCCAGTGGTGGACGCTCAAAACGCTTTCCTGATTGAAATTGCTCATCTCACCTTCCCTGTCGCTTCCAATGCGGTTCCGAGGCGGGCAGCTATGCGTCGTTTGTACACGATCATTCGTGTACTAATGAATAATCCTGCTTGCTCCCGGGGTCAAGGCTGCCCAAGATCGCGAGCGTTGCAGTTAGGAACAAGGAGCCCCTTCCATGGCGCATGACGCACCCCAGGCCACCGGACCCTCGAAGCTCGTGATCCGGAATATCGGCCTGATCCTGTCCGGCGCCCTGGAAAAGCCGATCCTGGACGGCGACACCATCATCGCCGAGAACGGCAAGATCACTGCGATCGGCCGCTTCAAGGACCTCAACACCGAAGGCGCGACCACCATCGTCGAGGCCAACGGCACCACGGTCGCGCCCGGCCTGATCGACAGCCACGTCCACCCTGTGGCGGGCGACTGGACGCCGCGCCAGAACCAGATCGGCTGGATCGACAGCAATTTGCATGGCGGCGTCACCACGATGATCTCCGCCGGCGAGGTTCACATGCCCGGCCGCCCGCGCGACGTCGTCGGGCTGAAGGCGATGGCGATCTTCGCGCAGCGCGCATTCTGGAATCTGCGCCCGGGCGGCGTGAAGGTTCACGCCGGCGCGCCGGTGATCGAATGCGAGATGGTCGAGGAGGATTTCAAGGAGTTGGCCGCCGCCGGCGTCAAGCTGCTCGGCGAGGTCGGCCTCGGCGGCGTCAAGGACGGCCCAACGGCGCGCAAGATGGTCGGCTGGGCCCGCAAATACGGTATCCAGAGCACGATCCACACCGGCGGCCCCTCGATCCCAGGCTCCGGCCTGATCGACAAGGACGTGGTGCTGGAGGCCGACACCGACGTGGTCGGCCACATCAATGGCGGCCACACCGCGCTTCCCGACGACCAGATCCGCTGCATCTGCGAGGGCTGCAAGCGCGGCCTCGAGATCGTTCACAACGGCAATGAGCGCTCGGCCCTGTTCACGCTGCGCATCGCGCGCGAAATGAACGATCTGCACAGGGTGATCCTCGGCACCGACGCGCCGGCCGGCTCCGGCGTGCAGCCGCTCGGCATTCTGCGCATGGTCTCGATGCTGTCCTCGCTCGGTGACCTCCCGGCCGAGATCGCGTTCTGCCTTGCGACCGGCAACACCGCGCGAATGCGTCAGCTCGATTGCGGCCTGATCGAGGTCGGCCGCTCCGCCGATTTCGTCATCATGGACAAGGCCCAGCACTCGCCCGGCAAGACCATCCTGGAGAGCGTCCAGCTCGGCGACCTCCCCGKCATCGGCATGACCATCATCGACGGCATCGTGCGCACCCAGCGCAGCCGTAACACGCCGCCGGCCGGCCGGGTGCCGGACGTGGTGGCGAAGTGACGCAGCCGGAGCAGCTCGCCGCTCGGCATCGCCCCTCGAAGGCATTGAACAAGTCTGCTGCCTGCCGCGTCTAACGCAGGCAGCCCTCGGCGGCGGCAGTTCATTGCTGGACCATCGAGGGAGACATGAAAAGTTCGCTGCGGATTGCCGCCGGCATCGCCGGTGCGGCGGCAGGCTTCATCGCCACGATCGGGCTGCTCGAGCTGACCGGCTTCGGCGATCGTGCAGACCCGATCACGACGGGGCTGGTCGCCCTGTTCGCCATCGCCCCCATCGGCGCAGTGATCGGCCTGGTGCTCGCCACCAAGCTGGCGACACCCAAGGACGACAATAGCGGCGGCCTCGCACGCAACAGCCTGAAGTCACTCGGCGTCGTCGTCCTGCTCTGCCTCGCCGCCGGTGTCACTTACGCCGTCTACGCGTATACGACCGCCACGCCCTGGCTCAATCCGAACGCCAGCAATCCACTGCTCGTGTTCGAGGTTCGCTTTCCGGCCGGCGTCGTGGTGCCGGCGTCACCGCAGGGCATCGCAATCGAATTGCAGACCGACCTCAACACCATGCCGGGTGAAGTGACCCCCTCCGCCTTCTATCGTGATGGCGACCAACCCGTCATCGCAGGCGAAGTCGAGCTTGCCTTTAGAACCTCGCACCGGCAGCTCGCCGTCAACATCCAGGGCCAGCCGAGCCGGATCTATCCGATCGACTTGACGGCCCGGGCGCCGCATACGCCGGAATTCGGCACGTGGCGGCGGCTCGCCGATGGCAGCGAAATCCGCTACCGCGCCAAATGGCCGGGGAAGACGTAAGGGATCAGCGCTTCTTTGCGATCTCACAGCGCACGTAGGTCTGGCGCTTGGCCTGGCCGACCGGGCCATTCTCGATCACCAGCCGGCCATCCGCCGCAACCGAAACCCGGGGATTGGAGCGAAACTTTTCGCCCTCGCCTTCGCAGGCAAGCCGCATCTTCCAGCTTTGCTTGCCGTCTGCGGTGATCTCGCTGGCGCGGCAGCGCGTCTCGTACCAATAGAGGCGGTTGCCGCCTTCGATGCTCATCCGGTTGGCGCTGTCCTGATCGCGGCAATCCTTTTTGGTCGACGCCCAGAAGCCCTCATAGGGCTGCGACGCCCAGGCAGGGGCGCATTCGCCCGCCAGCGCCGCACCAAGGCTCAAAACCATTGCAAACCGCGTCGCCGCTCTCATATCGGAAGACCTCGACAAACCCTTCATCGAGGTTAGTCGCCAGTCCCCGCAGCTTGTTCAACTGCCGTAGGGTGGGCAAAGCGTAAGCGTGCCCACCGTTCTTCGCCAAGCCACAGAGATGGTGGGCACGGCGCTTACACGCCTTTGCCCACCCTACGGCACCTTGCTCACCGCAGCTTGTTCAACAGCGCCATCAGCATCTCGCGCTCCCTGGCGTCGAGCGGCGCAAGCGTTTCCCTGGTGATCGCGAGCGCACTCGGCGCGACCTTCTCCGCAAGCTGCTGACCGGCGCGCGTCAGGCTGACCAGAAGCCGCCGTCCGTCCTCGGGATCCTGGCTGGTCTCGGTCAGGCCTCGTGCGGTCAGGCGATCGATCACGCCCTTGATGGTCGCGACATCCATCGCCGTCAGCCGCCCGAGCTGGTTCTGCGAGCATGGCCCGGTCTCGGCCAGCTTCGATAATGCCGCCCACTGCGTGGGCGTGAGATTGGTGCCGATGTCGCGCGAAAAGATCGAGCTGTGGCGCTGCCAGACCTGACGCAGGATGAAGCCGACCTGCTCGTCGAGCACGTAAGATGATTTTGCCGGTTTGACGCTTTTCTTCGCCGCAACGCTTCTCGCCATCCGCTCCCCGCCCCTCACAACGACAGATGCGCGTCGCGGACATCCGGACGCGCGTCGAGCTCGGCCATGGTGCCGCCGAAGCAGATGCGGCCACGCTCGATGATATAGGCGCGATCGGAGATCAGCCGCGCAAAGTGCAAATTCTGCTCGGACACGACGATGCTGACGCCTTCCTTCTTCATGGTCAGGATGGCATCGACCATCTGCTCCACGATCTTCGGCGACAGGCCTTCCGAGGGCTCGTCCAGCAGCACCAGCGACGGATTGCCCATCAGCGTGCGCGCGATGGTGAGCATCTGCTGCTCGCCACCGCTCATGCGGCCGCCCGGTCGGTTCTTCATCTCACCCAAATTTGGAAACAGCGCGAACAGCTTTTCGCGGGTCCAGTGCGGGGCGTTCGGACGCTTCGGCTGCCGGCCGACCTCGAGATTCTCCTCCACCGTCAAATCAGTGAAGATGCGCCGCTCCTCGGGCACGTAACCAAGCCCGTCGCGCACGATCTCATGCGTCGGGCGCGCCGAGACATCCTTGCCCTCGAACATGATGCGCCCCGAGCGCTGGGCAACGAGCCCGACGATCGAACGGAAGGTCGTCGACTTGCCGGCGCCGTTGCGGCCGAGCAACGCCACCACCTCGCCCTCGCCGACCTCGAAACCGATGTCGAACAGGATATGCGCCGGGCCGTAATGGCTGTTGAGGTCTTGCACCGTGAGCTTCATGCGGAGGCTCCATGCCCGGCATCGTAAAGCAGGCCCTCGCCGAGATAGACGGCCTGCACCTGCGGATTGCCGCGCACCTCGGCCGGCGAGCCTTCGGCGATCAGCGTGCCGCGGTTGAGTACGATAATGCGGTCGGCATGTTCGAACACCACGTCCATGTCGTGCTCGGTGAAGAGCACGCCGATCGATTTTTCCCGCGCGATCTGCGCGGTCAGCCGCATCAGGTCGACGCGCTCGCGCGGCGCCATGCCGGCGGTCGGCTCGTCCATCAGCAGCAGCTTGGGCTCGTTGGCAAGCGCCACCGCAAGCTCGAGCCGCTTGAGGTCGCCATAGGCGAGCTCGCCGCAAGGACGATCGGCGTAGCCGCCCATGCCGACGAGCTCGAGCAGCCGGCCCGCCTCTCCGCGGTCGAAATTCGGGGCCGAGCCGAAGAGATTGAACAGCTGCTTGCCGTGCGAGATCAGCGCGACCTGCACGTTCTCGCGCACGGTCATCGTCGCGAAGGTCGCGGTGATCTGGAAGGTGCGCCCGACACCGAGCCGCCAGATCTCGCGCGGCTTCTTGCCGGTGGTCTCCTCGCCGAGCAGACGGACATGGCCGGTATCAGGCTTGTTCTGGCCGTTGAGCATGTCGAAGCAGGTGCTCTTGCCGGCGCCGTTCGGACCGATCAGGGCCAAAATTTCGCCTGATCGCAGCGAGAACGAGACGCCGCGCACGGCGTGGATGCCGCCATAGGATTTGGACAGGCCTTCAACCGCGAGAAGTGGGGGTGCGACGCTCATTCGACGGACTCGATCGGCTTGGCAAGCAAGGGAGATCCCGGCGGCGATGTCTTCCTGCGCCGCTGCGCCAGCATCTCCAGCGTGCCGACGATGCCCTTGGGGAAGACGACGACGATCAGCACGATGAAGCCACCGAGCACAAGTTTTGACAGGTCGGTCTGGCTGACCAGCCAGATGTTGAGCGCCTTGTAGACGATAGCGCCGATCACCGCGCCCGACACCGTCTCGACGCCGCCGAGCAGCACCATGACGAGTGCGTCGACCGACAGCGAGATCCCGAGATTGTCGGGGAAGACGCTGCCCTTGAGGTAGGCAAACAGCGCGCCACCGATGCCGGCGGTCGTGCCTGCGATCACGAACGCCGTCCACTGGATGCGCTTGGCATTAATGCCGACCGCCTCGCTGCGCAGAGGCGAGTCGCGCGTGGCCCTGAGTGCGTAGCCGAACGGCGAGAATACCATGGCCCGAAGCGCGACCGTCACGAGTGCCGCAACGCCGAGCGCCAACCAATAGAAATGCCCCGGGCTCGCCGCCCAGCTTGACGGCCAGACGCCGAGTATGCCGTTGTCGCCGCCCGTTACACTCACCCACTGGAACGCGATCGACCAGACGATCTGCGCAAACGCAAGCGTCAGCATCGCGAAATAGACGCCGGAAAGCTGCACCGCGAAGAAACCGAACACGGCAGCGCCCATGCAGCCCAGCAGCGGCCCGAGCAGCAGGCACACGACCATCGGCAGCCCGGCCATCTTGGCGAGGAAGGCGACGCCGTAGGCGCCGAGACCAAAATAAGCGGCATGCCCGAAGGACGCGAGCCCACCGACCGACATCAGGAAATGCAGGCTGACGGCGAAGATCACGAAGATCGCAATCTCCGAACCGACTGTGAGAACATAATTGCCGGCGAACAGCGGCAACGTCGCCGCGATGACGAGCGCGGCGAGCGCCGCGAGCCGCTCGTTCGACGTCAGCGGCCGCCAGGGATTGACGGTGAGGCCCGGTGTCTTGCGCGCGGCCGCCTCGGGCTTGCCGAACAGGCCCCAAGGCCGGACGATCAGCACCACCGCCATCACCAGGAAGACCAGGATGATGGAGATCTTCGGGAAGATCAGGATGCCGAAGGCGTTGAGCTCGGAAACCAGCACCGCCGCAACGAAGGCGCCGACGATGCTGCCGAGGCCGCCGATCACGACCACGACGAAGACCTCGACGATGATACGCAGATCCATGGCGTGATGCACGGCATCGCGCGGGATCTGGAGCGCGCCGCCGAGTGCGGCGAGGAAGACGCCGACCGCAAACACGGATGTGAACAGCCATTTCTGGTTGACGCCGAGCGCTGCGACCATGTCGCGGTCCTGCGTCGCCGCGCGCACCAGCACGCCCCAGCGCGTGCGCTGGAACAGCAGCCAGAGAATGCCGAGTACGACCGGGCTGAGCACGATCAGGAACAAATCGTAGCTCGGGATGTTCTGGCCGAAGAAATCGATGGCGCCCTTGAAGCCCGGCGCGCGGCGGCCGACGAGATCGTCGGGGCCCCAGATCAGCACGACGAGATCCTCGACCATCAAGGTCAGGCCGAAGGTCGCAAGCAGCTGGAACAGCTCGGGGGCATGATAGATGCGGCGCAGCAGCACCATCTCGACGATGACGCCGATCAAGGCCACGGCAAACGCGGCGATGACGATCGCGCCCCAGAAGCCGAACGCTCCCGAAAGCCGCTCGGTGAGCGTGAAGGCGATGTAGGCGCCGATCATGTAGAAGGCGCCATGCGCGAAATTCACGATCCGCGTCACGCCGAAGATGATCGACAGGCCCGAGGCCACCAGAAACAGCGACGCTGCGCTGGCGAGACCGGTCAGAAACTGTACGACATAAAAGGCCATCGGCGGTCCGGGTTAAGAATAAGTCTCAGTATGGGGCTTCATCCTTCGAGACGGTGCTACGCGCCTCCTCAGGATGAGGTCCGGGACCCTCATGGTGAGGAGCGCGGCAACGCCGCGCGTCTCGAACCATGAGGCCCCGGTCTCTCTTCGCATCAATCCTTCGGACGCAGCTTATCGACTTCGGCGTCGCTCGGCAGATAGTCCGAGCCCTTCTTGTAAGAAGAATCCACCATCACGCCCTTGCCGTCCTTCAGCGCGGTCTTGCCGACATAGGCCCCGAGCGTCGACTGGTGATCGATCTTGCGGAAGGTGATCTCGCCGAACGGCGACGGCATCGACAGCCCCTCCGCCGCGGCGATCAGTTTCTCCGGATCGGTCGAGCCGGCCTTCGCAAGGATCGCAGCGGCCGCCTTGATGGTCTGGTAACCGACGATCGAGCCCAGGCGCGGATAATCGTTGTACTTGGCCTGGTAGGCCTTCAGGAACGCGTCATGCTCGGGCGTCTTGATCGAGTACCAGGGATAGCCGGTGACGATCCAGCCCTCCGGCGTCTCGTCCTTGAGCGGATCGAGATATTCGGGCTCGCCGGTCAGGAACGAGACGACCTCGCGCCCCTTGAACAGGCCGCGGGTGTTGCCTTCACGCACGAGCTTCACGAGGTCGGCGCCGAAGGTGACGTTGAGGATCGCTTCGGGATTGGCTGCGGCAACCGCCTGCACCACCGGACCCGCGTCGATCTTGCCCTGCGGCGGCCACTGCTCATCGACCCACTGGATATCAGGACGCTTCTCCGACATCAGCTTCTTGAACACCGCAACCGCCGACTGGCCATACTCATAGTTCGGCGCGATCGTCGCCCAGCGCTTGGCCGGCAGCTTGCTGGCTGCTTCCACCAGCATCGCCGCCTGCATGTAGTTGGAGGGGCGCAGACGGAAGGTGTACTTGTTGCCCTTGGACCAGGTGATGGCATCCGTCAGCGGCTCGGCCGCGAGGAAGAACACCTTCTTCTGGTTGGCGAAGTCGCTGACGGCGAGACCGATGTTCGACAGGAACGTACCCGTCAGCATCGCAACCCCCTCGCTGGAGACGAGCTCGTTGGCCGCGGTCTGCGCATCCGCCGGCTTGCCGCCGTCGTCCTTGGAGACGACGACGAGCTTCTTGCCGTTGATGCCGCCGGCCGCGTTGACCTGTTCGACTGCGAGCTGCCAGCCCTTGCGATAGGGCTCGGTGAACGCCGGCAACAGCGAGTAGCTGTTGATCTCGCCGATCTTGATCTCCTGCGCCACGGCCGAATGAACCATGCCGCCCGCCAGCAGCGCGAAGGCCGCGCCCACAAAAGTGTTTCTCGCTCGCATCCCAACCTCCAGTTTTGAACTCTCTACGTCTTCAGCGTGATCTTGTCGGAGAAGCCATGCCCGCCTCCCCGGTTCAAACTCTATTTCAAACCGTCTTCACCCTTCACTTCCGCAACCGTCAGCCCGCCGACGCGCGGCAAGGGACGGCCGCTATCGGTGACGGCGACCGCGACCATGATCTCGTTGGCGCGCGGGGCGTCGTTGATCTGCACCTCCATGCCGTCGAAATGGCTGCGCACGAAGGCGGCGTCCTTGTGACCAAGCGGAATGTCCAGCGTCGTGCCAGGGCCGCTGCGCTTCTTCGACGACGGGATCAGCGCCGCGCCTTTGCTCAGAACCTTGCGCACCGGAGCGCCCATCTTCGGATGCAGGATAGCCGCCGCATGCTCCAGCTCGCCGTTCTCACCGACCGCCGCGGCCTTGCCGTAGCTCTGCGCCTTCGCGCCATCGATGCCCAGCGCCGCCACCGCGCGCTTCGCCAGGAGATCGCCGAGCTCCTCGCCGATGGCGATCAGCGGCGACAGATCCTCGACATATTTGCCGGCAAAGGGGTTCTCGATCACGGCAATCGCCGCGGCGCGCCGCGTCGGCGGCGAGACCTGGCGACCCATTTCCATCTGCGTCTCTTCGACGACGGTGACGATCTTGCGGATGATCGCGCTCATGTTTCGCTTCCCTGTTCAGACATAGACCGCGTTCTCCAGCATGCGCGGGCGCGTTCGTTGCTCTTCCATATCCCTGGTTCCGATGACAAGCATATCACCACAAAGCTGCAACACGGCACCCTCGATCAATCCGCGATCGAACAATTGCCGTGCACATTCCGCGCCAGATTCCAGTGCGGCCGCGACCTCGTTCTGCGACAATTCACCGACATCGCGGGTGACGAGACGCGCGCCGAGATCGCTGTCGGGCTGAAGCTCGTTCGCAGGCTTTCTGATGATGCCGGGATGCCCGGGCAGATCGACGGCATTGGCGATGACCGTCGCGGCCGCATCGGCCTGCGATGCGGTGGCAGCCAGCACCGTGACCGCGTCGGCAATGCCGAGCGAAAAGCTGCGGCCGTGACGCCCGCTGGTCGCGATGCCGCGCACGGGATCACCTGAGTAGACCCTCATCTTGCGCAGCACGCCGTCACGATCAGGCCGATCCATCAAGCCGACCGAAAAATGCTCGCCCTCGCCGAGATGCAGCGCGATATCGCCGCCATTGTTGACATAGGCCTGATCGAGCGCCGCAGCGCCCAGCATGGCGCCAAGAATCTCCTCTGCCACGCTGCCGGCAACCGCGGCCATCGGCGTAATGAAGCAATCGGAAGCATAGGGTGCGACAGCAGCGTGCATCCGACGCGCCACCACGCCCTTCAGCGAAGTCTGCTTCTCAGCAGCCGTCCGCAGTTCCGGCAATTCCGCACAGAGTTCGTCGAGCAGTCCGGTGAATCGCCGCGCCGCTGCCTCATAGGCCGCACGCACTGCGTCCGCGCGCCCCCTCGCCTCCACGATCAGATCAATCGGTCCATCCTGCAAATGCAGCCGCCGGCCACCAGACAGCAATGCGATTTGCGGGAGCCTGGTCATGCCCGGCGTCCCGGAATCGGGTTCTGCCAGGGCAACTGGCGAACATCTTCGCCGTTCTGCACTTCGGAGAGCGGTTTGACGTAATCCATGTGCCCGCCGAGCGCGGCGTAGTCCGACAGCTTCATCGTGAACTCGATCGGTGCGACCAGCGCCGGCGTCGGCACATAACCGAATGCGCCCGAAGGCATCTGTGTCACGTCGACCATGTAGGTGATGCCGCCGCCCGGCCAGACATAAACAGGCGCGCCGCCGCTGGTGACGCGCGTCAAAGCGTCCTTGACTGAGCGCGTCAGCCGCACCGGATTGTCGGTGACGCCCGCACGCAGCGAGCCGCCGGCACCGGCCATGAACAGCACCGTGCACAGCGCCGGCTCGCAATTCTCCTGGATGCGCTCGACCGAGAACTTCAGGTCATCAGGCATCTCGGTCTCGACCGGCTTCAGGGCTTCGTCGAGCACATAATAAGACGAGTGCTCGCCGGTCGTGGAGACCATCAGCATGGAGAGACCAGGCTTGGCTTCCTTGGCGTCGAACGGCCCGAGAATCGCCAGCGGATCGGAAATGTTGGTGCCGCCCCACCCCGTGCCGGGATCGGCGACCTGGAAATAGCGACCGGGCGTCGAGCGCCGGCCCTTCATCTTGATGCCGGTGTCGGCGATGTCGAGCAGCTTGCCGGCCTGGTGCTCCGAGAGCACGCCGGTGATGTGGTCGTCGACGACGACGACCTCGTCGACCTTGCCGTGCCATTGCTTGGCGAACATGCCGATCGTCGCCGAGCCGCAGCCGACACGCATGCGCTCCTCTTTCATGCCGTTGACGATCGGCGGCTGGCCGGCCTGCACCACCACGCTGGCGCCGCCGTCGATGGTCAGCTCGACCGCCTTGCAATTGGCGAGATCCATCAGCGTGTCACAGGTGACGCGGCCCTCTTTCTTGGAGCCGCCGGTGAGATGATGCACGCCGCCGAGCGACAGCATCTGCGAACCGTATTCGCTTGTCGTGACGTGGCCGACCGCCTCGCCCTGCGCGCGAACGGTCGCGGTTTCCGGGCCGAGATAGCGGTCGGTGTCGATCTTCACCTTGATGCCGCAATAGGAGAAGATGCCCTCGGTGACGACAGTCACCATATCGACGCCATCGATCTCGGACGAGACGATGAACGGCGCCGGCTTGTAGTCGGGATAGGTCGTGCCCGCGCCGATCGCCGTCACAAAGGTTGAGGGCTCGTGGACGATCTTGCCGTCCCAATCTTCGGTGCGGCTGAACGGAACGAGCTTGCCGCCATGCGAGACGGTGCGTTCCAGGATCACGTGCGGGTCGACGCGGACCAGCTTGCCGTCGTGGTTGGCATAGCGGTCGCAGGCGCCCGCCGCGCCCGGCTTGATGTAGCACATCACCGGACAGGCATCGCAACGGATCTTGTCGATGGCGGCGCTCGTCGTTTCAGTCACCATGTGCAAAGCCAGCCGACTGCGGTTATCATTCGTATACGAACGATGTTGCGCGCCCTCCCTAAGGCTGTCAAGCGGCGGTGCGGCGCAAAAGATGCGGCTGCCGCATAAAACCCCATTTGCCTATCCGCTCTGTCCACAAAGAAGGCAGTCGCGCTGCAGTGCGGCATGCGCGGCTTGCACGTTTGTGTACAAACGGTATCGTCGCGACGTAGGTTTTGACGAGCACTTGGCCACGGGCTTGGGAACGAGGATGACGCAGACACCGATCCGCCTCACCGTGAACGGCAGGATCCACGAGATCACGGCAGCGCCGCAGACGCCGCTGCTCTATGTGCTGCGCAACGATCTCGCGCTCAACGGTCCGAAATATGGCTGCGGCTTAGGCGAATGCGGCACCTGCACTGTCCTGATCGACGGGCAGGCCGCGCGCTCCTGCGTGATCCCCGTCAGCGGCTGCGCAGGCCGCGACATCCTGACGCTCGAGGGGCTCGGCACGCGCGACAAGCCGGATGTGGTGCAGCAGGCCTTCATCGACGAGCAGGCCGCGCAGTGCGGCTATTGCCTCAACGGCATGATCATGACCACCAAGGCGCTGCTTGCGATCAACCCGCAGCCGACCGAGCAGGAGGCGCTGGCGGCGCTGCGCTACAATCTTTGCCGCTGCGGCACCCATGTCGAGATCCTGCGCGCGGTGATGCGCGCATCCGGCCAGATCACTGAGGCCGTTGATTGATGGCCTCCCCTGTTTCGAACGGAGCTGAGCGGCAATCCGGTTCGCTCGTCGTCGTCCGCACCGTGGACGAAGTCACATCCGAGACCTTCATCCGTATCACCACGGATGGATCGGTCACGGCCTATAACGGCCACGTCGATCTCGGCACCGGGATCCGCACCGCGCTCGGCCAGATCGTCGCCGAAGAATTGGATGTGTCCTTTGCACGCGTCGTCGTGGTGCTCGGCCATACCGCCGTGGTGCCGAACCAGGGCGCGACGATCGCGAGCGAGACCATCCAGATCACCGCCGTCCCCCTGCGCAAGGCCGCAGCCCAAGCGCGGCACTTCCTGATCGCGCGCGCTGCCGAGCGGCTGGAGCTGCCGGCCAGCGAGATCAAGATCGAAGACGGCCTCGTGCGCGGGCACAACCGCAGCGTCAGCTATGGCGAACTGATCGGCGGCGAGACCATTCGCCTCGAGCTTGCCGACGACGTCGCGCTCAAGCCCGTTGGCGACTACGCCATCGTCGGCCAGTCGACGCCGCGCGTCGACCTGCCCGCCAAGGCGACCGGCGAGCTGACCTTCGTGCACGACGTCCGGCTATCAGGCATGCTGCACGGCCGCGTGGTGCGCCCGCCCTATGCCGGCGTCGATGCCGGCCCGTTCGTCGGCACCAGCCTGATCGCGGTGGATGAGTCCTCGATACGCGACATTCCCGGCATCATTTCCGTCGTGCGCATCGGCGATTTCGTCGGCGTGGTCGCCGAGCGCGAGGAGAACGCGATCCGCGCGGCGGAGCAGCTCGCGGTGAGCTGGAAGCCGACACCTCATCTAACCGATCTCGCCAACGTCGAGACCGCGCTGCGCGCCAATCCATCGACGCCGCGCACGCTGATCGACAAGGGCGACGTCGATAAGGCGATATCAAGCGCGGCCACGCCGATGCAGCGCACTTATGTGTGGCCGTACCAGATGCACGCCTCGATCGGCCCGTCCTGCGCGGTCGCCGATGTCCAGGACGGTAACATCCGCGTCTGGTCGGGCACGCAGAACCCGCATGTCCTGCGCAGCGATCTGGCGCTCCTGATCGAACGTCCCGAAAGCGAGATCGAGGTGATCCGCCTGGAGGCCGCCGGCTGCTACGGCCGCAACTGCGCCGATGATGTCACCGCGGATGCGCTGCTGCTGTCGCGCGCCGTCGGCCGGCCCGTGCGCGTGCAGCTGACGCGCGAGCAGGAGCATGCCTGGGAGCCCAAGGGCACCGCGCAGCTGATCGATGTCAATGGTGGGCTCGACGCCGACGGCGGCATCGCTGCTTACGATCTCGCCACGCGCTATCCCTCGAACGCCGCGCCAACGCTGGCGCTGCTGCTGACGGGGCGGATTTCACCGGAGCCCATGGTGCTCCAGATGGGCGACCGCACTGCGATCCCGCCCTACGACTACGACCACATGCGCGTCGTCGCCCATGACATGGCGCCGATCGTGCGCGCCTCCTGGTTTCGCGGTGTCTCGGCCCTGCCGAACACCTTCGCGCATGAATCCTATATCGACGAGGCCGCGACCGAGGCCGGCGTCGATCCGATCGAATACCGCCTGCGTTACCTGAAAGACCAGCGCGCCGTCGATCTCGTCAATGCCGTGGCCGAGCGCGCGGGTTGGACGCCCCGGCCCGTCCGCGAAGAGAAAGGCGGCGACGTCGTGCACGGGCGCGGCTTTGCCTATGCGCTCTATGTCCACAGCAAGTTTCCCGGCTATGGCGCGGCGTGGTCGGCCTGGGTCGCCGACGTTGCGGTGAACAAGTCCACCGGCGATGTCAGCGTCACGCGCGTCGTCGCCGGGCAGGACTCCGGCCTGATGATCAACCCCGACGGGGTGCGCCACCAGATCCACGGCAACGTCATCCAGTCCACCAGCCGCGCGCTGATGGAAGAAGTGTCGTTCGAGCGCGGCGCAGTGGCGGCGCGCGAATGGGGCGCCTATCCGATCATCCCCTTCCCCGACCTGCCCAAGATCGACGTGCTGATGCTGCCGCGTCAGGACCAACCGCCGCTCGGCGTCGGCGAGTCCGCCTCGGTGCCGAGCGCAGCCGCGATCGCCAACGCGATCTTTGATGCCACCGGCGTGCGCTTCCGCGAGCCGCCGTTCACGCCGGAGCGCATCCTTAAGGGATTGCACGGCGACGCGGCAGCCATGCCGCAAGCCCTGCCCGCACCCGCTGCGCCGCCGCCGTCACGCATCTGGCAGAATCCGTTCGCCAAGCGCGCCGGCATTTTCGCAACGATTGCGGCGGTCTGCACTGCCGCGATCGGCGTCGGCGCAGCTCTCCTGCCCGGGCGCGCGATCGCGCCGATCGCACGTCCCGATCCATCGGTCTATTCCGCGGCGACGATCGCGCGCGGAGAGCAACTCGCAGCACTCGGCAATTGCGCGGAGTGCCACACCAGCCTCAATGGCGTGCTCAACGCCGGCGGCCGCGCACTTCAGACGCCGTTCGGCACGATCTACTCAACCAACATCACGCCTGACGTCGAGACCGGCATCGGCGCCTGGTCCTATCCCGCATTCGAGCGCGCGATGCGCGACGGGCTGCACCGCGACGGACGGCAGCTCTACCCCGCCTTCCCCTACACCCATTTCGCGAAGACCAGCGACGCCGACATGCAGGCGCTCTACTCCTACCTGATGACCCAGCCTTCGGTGCGCGCCACGGCGCCGGCGAATGCGCTCGCCTTCCCGTTCAACCTCCGCCCGCTGCTTGCGGGCTGGAATGCCCTGTTCCACAGAACGAGCGAATTCAAGCCCGATCCCGCCAAATCCGAGCAGTGGAATCGCGGCGCCTATCTCGTCGAGAGCCTTGGCCATTGCAGCGCCTGCCATTCGCCGCGCAACGCGCTCGGCGCGGAGCAACGCGAGGCCTATCTCGCCGGCGGCTTTGCCGAGGGCTGGGAAGCGCCGGCCCTGACCTCGCTCTCGCATGCGCCGATTCCATGGAGTGAAGACGAACTCTTCGCCTATTTGCGCACCGGCCAGTCGCGTTATCACGGCGTCGCGGCCGGTCCGATGGCGCCGATCGTCAGGGATCTCACGGCGCTACCCGACCAGGGCATCCGCGCGATGGCGATCTACCTCAACTCGTTCAACGACCCCGCAACCGATACGCAGACGCAGGATGCGCTCGCCGCGAAGCTCGAAGGCGCAACGCAAGTCGCGACCGCCGCTTCCACCGGCGCGCGGCTCTATCAGGGCGCCTGCGCCGTCTGCCACGAGGTCGGCGGCCTGCCGCTGTTCGGAACGCGGCCCTCGCTCGCGCTCAACAGCAATCTGCACAGCGCGACATCGGACAATCTCGTGCAGGTCGTCCTGCACGGCATCAATGAGCCCGTCTCCAGCGACCTCGGCTACATGCCCGCCTTCAAGAACAGCATGAGCGACGCGCAGGTCGAAGAACTGGTCAGCTTCCTGCGCCAGCAATTCGCGCCGGACAAGCCGGCCTGGTCCGGCGTGCGCGAGACGATCGCGCGGGTGCGCACCTCAACGCATTGATTTTTGGAGCATGACCGGAAAACCGCTTCACACTTTGCGCTAACGCGGCCCTTCGGGTCCGGGTCATGCTCTAGCCGTGCTTCTTCGCCTCCACCGGCGGCGTGCCGTGGGTGTGGAACGACTCGATCGTCTTCAATCCCCACGCCTGCCCCTTCTTGCGCTCTTCCTCGGTCCACACGATCGGCTTCCAGTCGGGGGCGAGGATGAGGCGCGCGCCGGCGTTGGCGACTTCGACGCGGTTGCCGCCGGGCTCGTAGACATAGAGGAAGAAGGTCTGCTGGATCGCGTGCTTATGCGGGCCGGTCTCGATGTGCACGCCGTTCTCCAGGAAGATATCGGCGGCGCGCAAAATCTCCTCGCGGCTGTCGAGCGCGTAGGTGACATGGTGAAAGCGGCCGGGCGTGCCGGAATGATCGAGCGAATAGGCGAAGTCGTAGCTCTTGTTCGACATCGTCAGCCACATCGCCGCTTCCCGCCCGTCGTTGAGCACGATCTGCTCGGTGAGGCGGCAGCCGAGATAGTTTTCGAAGAACTCGCGGTTGGCCTTGATGTCCACGGCGAGGCAGTTGAGGTGATCGAGACGGCGGACGTTGACGCCGCGCGCGGGAAAGCGTTGCGCCTGGTTCTTCAGCGCAGGTCTAAGCTCCGGCGGCGCCTGGTACCATTCGGTCTCGTAATAGAGCTCGACGATATGGCCATCAGGATCGCGGCAGCGGAAGGTCGGCCCCTGCCCCATGTCGCCGTCGATCCAGCCGATGTCGAAGCCGGAGCCTTTGAGCGCGGCGACGCGGCGCTCCAGCGCCTGCTGGCTGCGCGCGCGCAGCGCCATATGCTCCATGCCCGACGTCTTCGACGCCGTCAGCTTGAGCGAATAGCGCTCATAATCGTCCCAGCCGCGCAGGTAGACCGACTCGCCCTTCTGCCCGCTCACCGTCATGCCCATGACGTCAACGAAGAATTTCAGGCTCTCGTCAGGCTTCGGCGTCAGCAGTTCCATGTGGCCGAGATGAGCAAGATCGAGGATCGGTTCGGGCTGCATGCTTTCCTCCGGGCGTGGCTGCGATCCGCCGGACCGGATCGCGCAATCGGACGCAAGGCTGCAAACGCGCTCAAGTGTCCGGGGGCGGCATCCAGGCCGCGGGTTCATTTGTACTAATGTACAAATGATTAGGTCCCGTCAACAAATCAAAACATCGCCGCCCGGATCGAATGACGCGCCAGCCGGGATGACCTCCATCCCCGAACGGCGGACCGACTGGCCGAATGGTAAAATCTTCCTTAAGCGCTGTCGGGCCTATCGGCCTAGAAAAGCGGCATTCCCCTACCGATTCCGCCCGCAAGTATGCATTAGGAGCAAATCTCTCAACCGAATTGTCGCAGATTTAACAAAGCCCCCGCGCCTGCCGTTTAACCGTTTGTCCAGCCGCGGCACGCATAGTCAGGGTTAAACCCCTTGCTCATGCCAGGTTCATTCATCGTGACATCCTTTGGACGCGTGATTTCGGTACGCGGGTCGCTCGCCCGGGTCGGGCTGCTGGCGGCAAGCCAGATGCCGGTCTCAGAAATTCGGGCCACCGTCGGCCGTTTCGTCAGCATCCGCTGCGCCAGCTCGGTGATCGTCGCCATGATCACCGAGGTGTCCTGCGAGAACCTCTCGAGCTCCGACTACATCGCCATCGCGTCGGTCGACCTGCTCGGCGAAATCCACAATGCCGCCGACAAGGCCAAGTTTCAGCGCGGCGTCACCAACTATCCGACCATCGGCGATTCCGTCGACCTGATCACGAGCCAGGAGCTGCGCACGATCTACGCGCCGACCGGATCGGACCAGATCAATGTCGGCTTCCTCCAGCAGGATCGCTCCGTCGTCGCCTATGTCGACGTCGAGGAAATGCTCTCCAAGCATTTCGCGGTGCTGGGATCGACCGGCGTCGGCAAATCCACCGGCGTGTCGCTGCTGCTCAACGAGATCCTGAAATCACGCCCGAACCTGCGCATCTTCCTGCTCGACGTGCACAACGAATATGGCCGCTGCTTCGGCGATCGCGCGCTGGTGCTCAACCCGCGAAACCTGAAGCTGCCGTTCTGGCTGTTCAACTTCGAGGAAATCGTCGACGTGCTGTTCGGCGGCCGCGCCGGCGTGCCCGAGGAGCTTGACGTCCTCGCCGAGGTGATCCCGATCGCCAAGGGCATCTACACCCAGTATCAGAACACCGATCGGCTCGGCCTGAAGCGCATCGATCCCAAGCAGGTCGGCTTCACCGTCGACACGCCGGTGCCATACCGCCTGGTCGATCTGATCTCGCTGATCGACGAGCGCATGGGCAAGCTGGAAAACCGCTCCTCTCGCATCATCTATCACAAGCTGATCTCGCGCATCGAGGCCGTCCGCAACGACCCGCGCTACGCCTTCATGTTCGACAACGCCAATGTCGGCGGCGACACCATGGCCGAGGTGATCAGCCATCTGTTCCGCCTGCCCGCCAACGGCAAGCCGATGACGGTGATGCAGCTCGCCGGCTTCCCGGCCGAGGTCATCGATTCCGTCGTCTCGGTGCTGTGCCGCATGGCCTTCGACTTCGGCCTGTGGAGCGACGGCGTGTCGCCGATGCTGTTCGTCTGCGAAGAGGCGCACCGATATGCCTCCGCCGACCGCAATGTCGGCTTCGGCCCGACCCGCAAGGCGGTGTCGCGCATCGCCAAGGAAGGCCGCAAATACGGCGTCTATCTTGGCCTCATCACCCAACGTCCAGCCGAGCTCGACGCCACCATCATCTCCCAGTGCAACACGCTGTTCACGATGCGTCTGGCCAACGAGCGCGACCAGGCGCTGCTGCGCGCCGCGGTATCGGATGCGGCCGCGAACCTGCTGTCCTTCGTGCCATCGCTCGGCACCCGCGAAGTCCTGGCGTTCGGCGAAGGCGTCGCGCTGCCGACCCGCCTGCGCTTCAAGGAAGTGCCGCCGCACCAATTGCCGCGCGGCGAAGCCACCATCTCAAGCGTGCCGTCGGTCACCTCCGGTCACGACATGCATTTCGTCGGCGCCGTGCTCGAGCGCTGGCGCGGCGCCACCTCGCAACGCGACGTGCCGAACGATCCGGTGTTTTCGCAGCCGCCCGCGAAGACGCTCGCGACCGCCGAAGCGCCGATGCTGCAGCCCTCGATGGGGCTGGACCCGGATCGCTTCTCGCTGCTGAAGAAGCCCCTGCGGTAAGGAACGGACACCGCTTCGGCAAATTCCGCTGTCATGCCTCGGCTTGACCGGGGCATCCAGTACGCCGCGGCCCCTCGATTCAATCACGATCGCCTCTGGAATTTCCCGAACAACGGACAGTCGTGAAAGACGGGGAATGCACCGGATATCGCGGCTCAAGGCCGCGTCTCGCGGATAGCCCAAGGCTTGTCCTTCGTGCTACCCTTGCCTTTTGGAGCCGGTTTGAGCACGCGGGGCGCGAGGATGTCCGTGGGCGGTGCCAATATTGCGGATCGTAACATCATAACGGTGCTCGCCGTCGACATGGTGGGTTCAACTCGCCACATCGCGGCTTGCGACCCCGATGAAGCTCAAGCGTTTTTGGACCAGTGGCTGGATCACATCCGCAGCTCCGTGGAGCGTCTCGGGGGACAGATTGTCCACTATGCGGGAGACGGTGGCATTGCCATATTCGGCTGGCCAACCGCATATGAGGATCATGCGGATCGTGCGTGCATCGCAGCCTGGGATATTCAGAGCCATAGCCAGTCGACCGGCCCCAGGGGAGATCCGGTCAATTTTCGCGTCGGACTTCACTCCGGCCTGGTCGGCTTACGCATAGGCGGGAAAAATGCCATCGCCCGCTTCGACGTTGCCGGAGCGACCGTGCACGTTGCTGCCAAGCTGCAGCAGGAAGCAGCGGCAGGCGAGATCAGGGTTAGCGCCGAAACCGCAAAGCTGTGCCGGTCGCCACTCGGCCTTACGGCGCACAAGACGACTTCGGGAATCGCCGATCGGGTCATCGAGGCCTACACGCTGAATGCCCGGCCGGACGATGTCGATCACAACGAAATCGCCAGCCGCTATCAAAATCCGATCGTGAATCGGGTCGACGAACTTGCGGCGCTTCGGGAGCTCCTCCCGCGCCCGGGCGGCAAAAGCTGCTCCGTCACCCTGCTGGGCGAACCAGGTATCGGTAAGAGCCGCCTTGCGACAGCCGTAATGACCGAGGCGCTGACATCCGACGTGAGATGCTGCGTCTTTTATGGCGGCGTACAGAAACGTGCCACCGCATTCGCCGCCGCCCGCACCTTGGTGGGCGACATGCTCGCTGCAAACAGCTCACCTTCGGATGACCATATTCGCGAGGCTCTCGCGGAACTGCACGTCGAAGCAGGCGATCGCAGAAAGCTCGAAGCCCTATTCATCGCTGGAAAAGCGTCCTCTCGTCAACGATTGACCGACAATACGCAAACGCAAATTGCACGCGCACTTGTCAATGCCTTCCTCGCATTGGCGCTTGATCGACCAACTCTCTTGCTGATCGAAGACCTCCAGTGGATCGATCCGGAAAGCCGCCATTTCCTGAAATTGCTCGCGCGCGCAAGTCCCCCACAGCCGCTTTGCATATTGCTGACCGGACGTCCGGAATCATCAGACCAGTCCATGGAGATTGCGGACTCGCTCATTCATCTACAACCGCTGTCGCGGGCCTGCATGGAGGCTTTGGGACGCCAATTGTGGCCGAAAACTCGATCCCCGACCGTGTTTGCGAGAGCCWTCGATCGCGCCGACGGCGTCCCCTTCGTATTGGAAGAGTTCTTGCGTTCGGCGGACGCGACGAACGCAACGAGCGAACATTCGCTACCTCAGAGCGTCGAGTCCGTGATTCATGCGCGGCTGCAACGACTTTCTCCGAAGTTGAAGGCATTCGTGCAGACACTCAGCCTGCTGGGAGAGGAGGTAGAAATCCAATTGGCTACGACGGTGCTCGGCGTGGACGTAGGCGAGCTGCTGACTGCGTTGTTCGAGCTTGCCCGATTTGCTTTTGTCCATCCGCTTGCGGGTAACTCCGTGCGTTTCCGGCATCAGATCATCGCCGAGGCCTGTGCAAACACGATACCGCGTGGCCGGCGTCTGGAAATCCACCAGGCCGCTGTCCAGGCGATCATTCGGCGTTACCCGAATCTGGATGGTCGTTACGAACAGTTGGCCTTTCACGCAGAGGAAGCCGGAGATGCTGATGCTGCACTTGGCTATCTCTGGGACGCTGCCGTCGAAGCGCGCCGGAACGCCGCAGCCTCATCGCTCAGTTTGATATACGACCGGGCGCTCAAGCTCATCGAGCGTCTTGGGGAAGCCGCCGAAGAAAAATATGTCGACTTCGGTCGAATGAGCTTCGCTTCGATGCTGCAACTCGGCGAATTCAAAAAAGTAAATATGCATTTGCCACGAACGTTGGAGCTGGCGCGGCGCCAAGGCAGGATTGCTCACGTGTGCAGCGTCCAGTCGCAACTCGGGATGGTCTACTGGTTTGAGGGCCGGTATGAAGAAGGGCTGCAAATAACGAGCGAGGGACTGAGAACGGCTCGAGCGCTGAAATCGACCGCACTCATATTTTCAAATCAGACCATCATGGCAAATGTGTTGCACAGCATGGGCCACGTCCATCGCGCGATTGCGGCGATGGACGAACTGAATGAAATGCTCACAGGAGAACTCGAGACTGCCCGTCTCGGGACACCGGCCGGTCCAAAATGCACGGTTTTGGCATTCAGGAGCTGGTTCATGAATGCAACAGGTCAATATGCGGAGGCGCTCGGATTCGCGTTGCGTGCATTGGAGATCGCAGTTCGTGAACAGGATTCATATGGGCAAGTGCTCGCCCGCATTACGATGGGACGAAATCTCCTCATGCTCCATCGAAATGACCAGGCTGTGGAATGCTTGTCGATTGCAAGGGAGATCGTCGAACGTAACGGCTACGATGCCAGCAAGGCCAACCTGACCGGAGCAATGGCGACCGCTTTGGCACGAACAGGCCAGGCACATCAGGCCGTCGACCTGATAGACGCTTGTATGGAGAGCGGCACGCATCTGCGGACAGGCCAGATCGAGCTCTGCCTTCTCTATGCGGGTTACGCTGAGGCTCTCGTTCGGGACGGGAAATCCGAACGTGGCCTGAGCGCCTTGGATGATGCTCTTTCCATCGCCAGGACCATCAGGAATCCATGGCTGATTGTCGAATGTCTTGGCTTGAGGGCGCGACTGCTCGCCGAGGCGAAGCCCGGCACCGCCCGCGTCGTTGAGGATCTCGCCGAGATGCACGCGATTTGCGATCAGTTTGGCATTGTTGCCTGGGACGGATCCCGGCTCGCGGTTTAGCAAGGCCGCTCGTGTCGAGACACACCAGTTCACAGGAACCCGTGTCGCGGGCTCGCCGCTCTTCAACGGGCGCGGCATGCAATCCGGGGCTCCGACCCGGAGCAACGACCTTGACGGGACTTTGCCAAGAAGTACAATCTCGAGCATCGGACGGCTATTTCTGACAGCTCTCGTCGCTACCGGGCGAGCTGCGTCTCGCCGAGCTGCGCATATCTCCACAAATTCTGATTTCGAGAAAACGGGTGGTTCAATTGTAGTTCACGGAGGCTCATGCGATGCGTCGTATCGCTTTCCTCATTGGCTTTGCGCTGGTCGCCGCCGCAAGTTCGGGAATTGAGACCGCTCTCGGCGATCCCATTTATGTCGACCAAGGCCCGAAATGGACAGCGGAAGACAGGGCCGACTACTACACGCGCGACCAAGGCTCCCGCTTAATCAACCTCACCTGGTTACGGGCATTGAAAGCGAAGGACGGACAACCGTTCCTCTCGGATGGTCTGACCCGATACGGCTTTCTCCCAAATCCGGGCAATAATACCAACCTCCCCGTC
Organism: Bradyrhizobium sp. 2TAF36; assembly: GCF_052114925.1. Lineage (NCBI taxonomy): Bacteria > Pseudomonadati > Pseudomonadota > Alphaproteobacteria > Hyphomicrobiales > Nitrobacteraceae > Bradyrhizobium > Bradyrhizobium sp. 2TAF36. The sequence goes on from NZ_JBFRFR010000015.1 coordinate 70,324, forward strand.
GGCCTCCACACCACGGGTCCCGCAGAGTCCCAGATGGTCGGGATAACATGCTCCGCGTGTCACACGCGGCAGGTTGAAGTTGGGGGCAAGACGTACCGCATCGACGGCGGTCCGGCCTTTATGGATTTCCAGGAGTTCCTGAGCGACCTGGACAAGGCGGTAGGAGACGTAACCGCCAGCGACGCGGCATTCGCTGCATTTGCTGCGGCCGTCTCCCAACCTGCGACACCTTCTGCTGCCGATGTTGCCGCACTACGGCAGAGGGTTGATGCATGGCACCGGCGCGTTCATGCATTCGTGGCCGGTACATTGCCGCCAGTTGGCTGGGGGCCTGGGCGGCTGGACGCCATCGGGATCATCTTCAACCGCATATCCGGCACCGACGTTGGGCCGCCGCCCGATTTTTTGATCCCGGAGAACATGAAGATTGGCGATGCTCCGGTGCGCTATCCTTTCCTGTGGAATTCACCGATGCAGAACCAGACCGACTGGGCCGGTTTTGTGTTGAATGGAAACCGCGTTTTTGCACTTGCCCGGAACACGGGACAGGCTCTCGCATTCGGCAACTTCGAACCAAGGCGCTCGTTCGGCCCGTTCTTCAACTATGCCAACTCCATCAACTTCGATGGACTGAAACGACTTGAGGAATTGCTCCTGAAGATGGGCCCGCCAAAATGGCCATCAGATTGGCCTATCGACTCGAAGCTGGCTAAAGACGGTCAAAAAATCTTCGAGAGGCAGTGCAGCAAGGGGTGTCACGAGAAGAAGGAAGTCCGTGCGCTGCGCGACCTGTTTGTTACGACGTGGGTGACGCCGGTTCAGAACGTCGGCACCGACACACGTCAATTCGACGAGCTTGGTTGGAGGGTGAAGACCGGCGCGCTGAAGGGAGCAGGTATCCCGTTGATCGCCAGGCACCTCGAGGAGGAGGATTATGCCGTCCACATGATGTTCAGTGCAGTCGCCGGAGCGATCCTCGACAATAAGCTGTTTTTGGGGAGCGACGTCGGCTCCGGTGACGGCTTTGGCTCCTTGTTGCCTCCCAACGCCCAAAAGGCGCCCTCCACATCCCTCTCTCTGTCACCGGCTCCGGTCAAGGCGTCCATCGCGCCGCCCAGCAGCGCGCAACCTCCGGGCCAGCCAGAAAGCCTGACGATCGAACCGGGGACGCTTCTTGAGCGGACCCTCAACAGAGGCGAGTATGAAGCTCGCGTGCTGGAGGGAATTTGGGCCGCGGCGCCTTACTTGCACAACGGCTCGGTGCCGACATTGGCGGAATTGCTCGTACCGCCTGCGAAGCGTATGTCACAATTCAAAGTTGGCGCGAGATACGACATCAAAAATGTTGGTCTTGACGTCACACAAGAGGGGCCAAATCGTCCGGTCACCGATTGCAATGACCTCAATTCAGGAAACAGCCGATGCGGGCATGACTATGGCACGCGCTTGAGCGACGACGAAAAGAAGGCACTCCTCGAATATTTGAAGACCCTTTGAGAGCCTCGGCTCTCTCTGCACTAGCCAGGATGTAGTCCGCGCAAGCGCTTTGCGCGAAGGACTGCGATCGACTATGTTCCGCGTTTCCCCGAGAGCCCCATCCGGAACATCGTCATGTCCCCTCCTCCTTCACAACGCTTCCCCGCACCCGCCCTCGACACGCTCCCCGACGACATCCGCACGCGCCTGCTCGCCGTGCAGGAGAAGAGCGGCTTCGTGCCGAACGTGTTCCTGACGCTGGCCTACCGGCCCGAAGAGTTCCGCGCGTTCTTCGCCTATCACGACGCGCTGATGGAGAAGGACGGCGGCCTCACCAAGGCCGAGCGCGAGATGATCGTGGTCGCGACCTCGGCGGCCAACCAGTGCCAGTATTGCGTGATCGCGCACGGCGCGATCCTGCGCATTCGCGCCAAGAACCCGCTGATCGCCGACCAGGTCGCTGTGAACTACCGCAAGGCCGACATCACGCCGCGGCAAAAGGCGATGCTCGATTTCGCGATGAAGGTCTCGGCCGAGGCGCAGCGCGTCTCCGAGGAGGACTTCGCGGCGCTTGCACCGCACGGCTTCAGCGACGACGACATCTGGGACATTGCCGCGATCTCCGCCTTCTTCGCGCTGTCCAACCGGCTGGCAAACTTCACCGGCATGAGGCCGAACGAGGAGTTTTACCTGATGGGGCGCTTGCCGAAAAAATGACGGAGCTCGACTGGCCCGAAATCCTTGCTCGTCTCGGTGCCGCGACCGTCGCCGCCGGCGCGATCGGCCTCGACCGCGACCTGCACGGCAAGCCGATCGGGCTGAAGACGCTCGGCATCGTCGGGCTCTCCACGGCGACCGTGGTTCTGCTCGCCCTGCAGCTCGCCGAGCCAACCAAGGTCGCCGATGCCACCAGCCGCGTCATCCAGGGCATCCTCACCGGCATCGGCTTTCTCGGTGCCGGCGTCATCGTGCATCAAAGCATGGGATTTCGCGTCCGCGAGCTGACCAGCGCCGCCTGTACCTTTCTCGCGGCCTGCATCGGCATCGTCTGCGGCGCCGGACAGTGGAAGATCGTCGCCGTCGCGCTGGCGCTCGCCTTCGTGCTGCTGACGGTGGGCCGCCACATCGAGCGACGGTTGCACCGCGTGCTCGGCGGCAAGGAGGATGCGCACACCGCGGAGACGTCTCCGGACGCGCCGCCGCGGACCTAGCCGGCTGCGCCAGCACGCGGCTCTCACATCCGTCACGTTTTCCGTCGCTGGCTCCAGAAGCTCCCGACACCGACGATGGCGGTGACGAGCAGAACGGCAACGAAGGTCTGGATGATCGTGAAATTCAGGGCATCGCGCGCGACGAACAGCGCGGTGATGGCACCGGCAACGAYGAAGAGAATGCGAAAGATTGCGCTCACGGTGATGCCTCCGGGTCAGCATGACTCGGAGCCACCTGCGCCCTCGACATTCAGGCAACACCGGTTCGGCAATCATGCCGATGGACCATAGCGCCCTGCACCGATACGAATTTGCGGTAGGTCAAGTCGCCTGCGCGCCTCAAAGCGTTGGCGACTGATGCAGGTAACGGCCGTCGAAATCCGCAAGGTCCAGAAATTTCCGCTCGTCCAGCACCGTGACGCGGCCGCGGTGCAGCTCGACGATGCCCTCCTGCCGCAACTGCTTGATCACGCGGTTGGCGTGCACCCCGGTGATTCCCAGGGCTTCGCCGATCTGCTCCTGGGTCAGCGGCATCTCGAAGCCGTTGCCGTCAAGACGCCCGATGACCCGGAGGCGTTCGCGCAGCTCGATCATGACATGGGCAAGCCTTGCGGGCGCGGGACGCTGGCCGACGTTGACGATCCATTCGCGAAACATCGCGGCGTCGATCAGCGTGTCTCGCCAAAACATCTCGGCAACGCTTGGACTGCGCTGGTGCAATTTTCGCAGCGTTTCGTGACTGATGAAGCCGAGCGTGCACGGCGTCAGCGTCGACAGGTCGTGATCCATCACGTGCAGAAACAGGCTCATCAGGTCGGGGATCTCGCCGGGGATGTGGATAGAGAGGATCTGACGCTTGCCGCTTGCTATCGTCTTGGAACGTGCACAGAAGCCATCTGCGATCAGGCAGCAATCGGTTGCGCGCTCGCCGTCGCGCACCACGGGCGCCTCCGCCGAATATTGACGAACCGCAATCGGGAGCGCCTCGATCTCCTTCACGTCGTCGTCCGAGATGCCGGAAGATGTACGCAAACGCCTGACAAGCGCAGCACGGATCGTATCGCTGGGCACGCGAGCTAGCTCCGGTTGGTATGAGATGGGACCTGTACTGCAATCCCTGGCGCAGAGGCGCCGCTGCAATAAAAAACCCGCGATCCACGCCCCCGGTTCCAACAAAAGTTAAGGACGCCACGTGCCTCCCCATGGTTGGCTTCGCGCCGGAAAGGTCCAGCCATGACCAAGAAGCGCAACCGCACGCGACCGGCCCTGTCACTCCAGGAGCGCAAGTTCACACGGGACGCCCGCGCCGCGGCCAAGAAGCTGCCAGCCGGCACCGAACGCCACACACTGTTGCAGAAGGCGCGCGACGGCGAGGCAGCCGCCGAGATCGAACGCCTTCTGTCCTCACCCGGTTCGCAACACCAGAAGTGATCGTCCCACCGTTGCGTAGCTGCGACCGCGAGGCGCTACGTGGCTAGCGCTGCGCCATCAACTCGAGCGCCGGAGCAAAGCGCTCGGAGAATGTCAGCGTCTTGGCGTGGCGAACTGCCGCAAACGATGCCGAGATTCCTGCTGTGGCGACTGCGAGCAAGGCAACTACGAAAACCAGACGGCGCATTTTGGCCTCCTGTGTGAGCTCGACTACCCCACAGAGATGGGGTGGCTCTGTTTCAGGACGGTTTCATCCCTGCGGAAAATGACTTCGCTCAAGCGGCTGTGATGAGATCCGGCTTCTCGGGCCGCCGCGCCGTAACCAACTAACAATCATCGTCGTTGTCTTGCGACGGTCGCGAGCGGCAACGGGAATTTCGCGCCAGCGACCACGATCATGAATCGCAAGACTGCCGCGATAAGCAGTATTCGCGGGAACGCGGAGTCATCGAGGATTGCTCAAATGAACGTCGTTATCCGGAAGCTCAATGGTCTGTGGCACCTCGTCGTCGGCTCGTGCCAGATCCGAACGCCCTTCCTGGCAACCCAGGACCGCGCGCTGGTCGTGAGCTACGCCCGGCGCGTCTACCCCGGCGCCAAGATCTTTCAGCGCGACTGATGCGAGCGGTTGCGCCTAGTCGTCATCCGCCGGCCCGCACCAGCCGGGCAGATAGATAGCGTCCTTGCTCTTGGCCGCGGACAGGGCCTTCTCGAGCGCCTTGTCGAAATTGGCATCGACCGCCTTGCGCGTCAGTTTCCGGCGCAGAAAGTCGGCCCACAGGAATTCCGAGAACGGCGTGGTATCCTTGGCGAAGCCGCCCATGCGGCGGAGCTCGCCGGCAAGGCTCCGGAACGGATCGTCCTTGAGATCGACGACCGATTTCGGCAGATCGCGGAACGGCCGCCGCTCGCCCTTGGAATCGTAGGGGTAGACCCAGCGCTTGTTGTCCATCACGCCCCAGAAAGCTTCGCGCTCGACCATTCTGAGGTCGCCGACCACGGTCACCAGCACTTCCTTGACGCCCTCGTCGTGCAATGCGCGGCCGAGATGATGATGGTCGATCACGTAGTAGCGCTGGTCCGGTCCGTAGACGACGGGGATCATGTGATTGCCGAGCAGGTCGGCCTGCTTCTTCTTGCCGTGCTCGCGCCAGCGCTTGCGCTTCTCCTTGACCTCGCGCATGCCGACCGTCATCTGCGTCGGCCGGAGCGACAGGATCGGCACCGGATGCACTCTCGGTTCGCGTGCGTTGGTGGTGGTCATGATGAAGGCCCCTCACATGGTTGCAACCGGTGGTCCGGTTCCCTTGATTATGCCATGGGCCCCGCGGCGGCAAAATGCGTTCRATCCGGCCGCGGATATCACAAGCAGATGTTCACGAGAGCCGACGGTGCGTGCTTCGGTGTCGTTGCTGCGACGCCACCTCCGCTTCCTGTCACCGACCTGACAGCCGGCGCCGCGTTCGCTCGCGCGCCGTTCCGGAAATATGCCATGCAAGATAGTGCGAAAGCGCAATGCACGTGTGCGTTGAGAAGATTTTCTGCAAGGCATTCACGACGTATGCTATCTAAAACCGCTGCTTCGGAGTGATCCCCTCACCATGAAAACACAGCGGCCCATCAGCTCGGATGACGAGCACCGGGTGCTCCAGTTCAGGCCGCGCAACGCGTCTCCCCCGCCGGTCCAACGGGGCAGCGGTACCGTGCAGCCGCTGCGCGTCGCGCCCGAGCCGCTCGACCTGTCGCGCTACGAGAAGCCCCGCCCGGAACCGGACAATTTCCGCCACCGCATGCTCGCCAATATTGCGGCGCTCGCCTTCACCATCGCGCTGACCGCGATCGGGATCTGGCTCGCGGTGAGCATTGCCGACCTGCGCCGCACCCAGGATTGCGTGCTGATGGGCCGCCGCGATTGCGCCAAGATCACGACGCCCCATATCTAGGCACCCCCCCGGGTGAAAAGGCCCGCCGACGGCATCCCCAGCCCTGTCGCCGGGGCCGCCCGGCTCCATTGAACTCAGGGCGGCGCTCCGATATACGGGCTTTCGACCCGGCCAGAGGGGGGTTTGAGGGCGTCATCGGGGCGCGATGCCCACCCACCGTTCCACTCTGGAACTTCAGACAAATATCAGCAATATATCAAAGGCTTAGTGATGTCCTCCACATTCGATCAGGTCGCTACGATCATCGCTGAAACCTGCGACATCCCGCGCGACACGATCACGCCGGATAGCCACGCCATCGATGACCTCGGCATCGACAGCCTCGATTTCCTGGACATCGCGTTCGCGATCGACAAGCAGTTCGGCATCAAGCTGCCGCTGGAAAAGTGGACCCAGGAGGTCAACGACGGCAAGGCGACCACCGAGCAGTATTTCGTGCTGAAAAATCTGTGCGCCCGCATCGACGAACTGGTTGCGGCCAAGGGCGCGAGCGCCTAAGCGCGCGGTCATGCAACTCGAATACTTCCACATGATTGATCGCGTCGTCGACCTGAACGTCGACGCGAAGACGATTGTCGTCGAAGCCCAGGTCCCCAAGGAGAGCACGATCTTCGAGGGGCATTTCCCGGGCTATCCCCTGATGCCCGGCGTGCTCCTGATCGAATCGATGGCCCAGGCTTCGGGCTGGCTTCAGCTCGGCGTGCTCAAGTTCGAGCGCATGCCGATTCTGGCCGCCGTCAAGGAGGCCAAGGTCCGCGGCTCGGTCTTCCCCGGCGATCTCATGACCATCGAGGCGACCCTGTCGCATCAGGGCTCGGGCTATGCGGTGACCGAGGCCAAGATCAAGGTCGGCGGCAAGCTGCGCGCGAATTCGACGCTCACCTTCACGCAGATCCCCTTCCCCAATGCGGATATGCGCGGCTTCATGGACGCGGTCGCCAAACGCGTCGGCTTCCCGCAACAGGCCGGATCGCCATGACTGACACTGCTTTGAAGCCCGGCCAGACCGAAGTCTGGATCACCGGCATTGGCCTCGCCACCTCGCTCGGCGAAGGCCTGGACGCCAATTGGGCCGCGCTTCAGGACAAGCGCATCAATGTCGATGAGAAGGGCTTTGCGCCCTGCATCGTGCATCCCCTGATGCCTGTTAGCTTCGACAGCCAGATCCCGAAGAAGGGCGACCAGCGCCAGATGGAAGCCTGGCAGCGCATCGGCACCTATGCCGCGGGCCTTGCGCTCGATTCCGCCGGGATCAAGGGCAACAAGGACATCCTGTCGAAGATCGACATGGTGGTGGCCGCCGGCGGCGGCGAGCGCGACCTCAATGTCGACTCCGGCGTGCTCACGGCCGAGGTCAAGGGCGCCAATGCGCCCGGCTTCCTCAACGAACGGCTGATGAGCGATCTCAGGCCGACGCTGTTCCTGGCCCAGCTCTCGAACCTGCTCGCCGGCAACATCGCCATCGTGCACGGTCTCGGCGGCACCTCGCGCACTTTCATGGGCGAAGAGGTCGCGGGTGCCGATGCGGCGCGCATTGCGCTCGCGCGCATCGCCTCGGGCGAGAGCGACATCGCGCTGATCGGCGGCTCCCACAATGGCGAGCGCAAAGACCTGATGGTCCTCTACGAATTCGGCGACTTCAACCTGAAAGACAAGTTTGCTCCGGTGTGGGCGCGCAAGGATCACCCCGGTTTCGCGTTGGGATCTGCCGGCGCGTTCCTAGTGCTGGAATCGAAGGCGCACGCGGAAGCGCGCGGCGCAAAGCCGTTCGCAAAGCTGTCGAGCGTCGTTGCCGACCTCGCCCGGCGCAAGCAACCCGGCGACACGGCCGCGACGCTGGAGAAGCTTTGGGAAAAGCTGCCCAGGCGCGAGGGCAAGGGCGCGATCATATCGGGCGCGACCGGCGCGGAGCCCGCGACGTCAGAGGAGCGCGGCTTCCTGAAGGGCCATGCTGACTTCCCGGTGCGTTCGACCGRCACGATGTTCGGCCACGCCATGGAAACGCAATTCCCGCTTGGCATCGCGCTCGCGGCGCTGTCGATCTCGCGCGGTGCGCTGTTCCCGCCGAACGATTCCACCGGGACCGAGATTGAAATGCAGGGCGCGCCCACCCAGATTGTGGTGGTGGGGGCCGGACACTGGCGCGGCGAGGGCATGGCTCTGGTCGAGGCCGTAAGCTGAAGCGCGTCGCGCTTTGGCGGATGCTCTAGCTCAATCGGGGGATCGACATGACTGCACCACGCGACAAACTCGGGCGTCCCGTCGTCGTCGTCACCGGCATGGGCATCATGACCTCGCTCGGCAACGGCAAGGCCGACAATTGGGCGAAGCTCGTGGCCGGCGAATCCGGCATCCGCACCATCACGCGCTTTCCGGTCGACGGCCTGAGGACGACGATGGCCGGCACGGTCGATTTCGTCAGCGTCGATCCGTTCTCCTCCACCGGCCTGTCCGAGCGGATGGCTGAGCTCGTCACGCAGGAAGCGCTCGCGCAGGCCGGCATCGGCGCCAAGGCCGATTTCCCCGGTCCGCTCTTCCTTGCGGTTGCACCGGTCGAAGTCGAGTGGCCGCAGCGCCGTGAGCTCGGCCGTGCCGTCGGCGCGCAGGATATCACCTATGACGATCTGCTGCGCATCTCCGGCGGCGGCAAGTACAGCGCCTATCACCACCGCTTCATGTTCGGCTCGGTAGCAGCTTATCTCGCCGAGACCTTCGGCACCAAGGGCTCGCCGATCTCGCTGTCGACGGCCTGCGCCTCGGGCGCGACCTCGATCCAGCTCGGCGTCGAGGCGATCCGCCGCGGCGAGACCGATGCCGCGCTGTGCGTGGCAACCGACGGCACCGTGAACCCCGAAGCTCTCGTGCGGTTCTCGCTGCTCTCGGCGCTGTCGACCCAGAACGATCCGCCGCAGGCGGCCTCCCGCCCCTTCTCCAAGAACCGCGACGGTTTTGTCATGGCCGAAGGCGCCGGCGCCCTCGTGCTGGAAAGCTACGAAGCAGCGACCGCGCGCGGCGCAAAAATCCTCGGCGTGATCGCCGGCTGCGGCGAGCTCACCGATTCCTTCCACCGCACCCGCTCTTCGCCTGATGGCAAGCCGATCATCGGCTGCATGAACAAGACGCTGGCCGATGCCGGCATGACGCCGGACCAGATCGACCACATCAACGCGCACGGCACCGCGACGCCCGAGAACGACAAGATGGAGTTCAACACGACATCGGCCGTGTTCGGCGATCTCGCGCAGAAGATCCCGGTGACCTCCAACAAGTCGATGGTCGGCCACACCATCTCGGCCGCGGGCGCGGTCGAAGCGATCTTCTCGCTGCTCACCCTCGAGCATCAGCGCATTCCGCCGACGATCAACTACGACAATCCGGATCCCACGATCCTGTTCGACGTCGTCGGCAACAAGGCGCGCGATGCCCGCGTCACCGCGGTCATGTCGAACTCGTTCGGCTTCGGCGGCCAGAACGCCTCGCTGATCCTGACCCGCGAACCGGCCTGACCGGACGCATGGCGCTGTTACCTGCGAGCATCAAGGCCCGCGCGCGGGAGGCTGCCAAGTCGCTCGGCGGAAGCCTGATCGGGGCCACCACCGTCGGCATGCTGCGCACCACGCGCTATTTCGATCCGGCCAAGACCTCGGACTTCTTCTCCCGCGTGGTGAAGACGATCGGCCCGCGCCTGCGCGAGCACCGCATCGGCCGCGCCAACCTCACCGCGGCATTTCCGGAGAAGTCGCCGGAAGAAATCGAAACCATCCTGATGGGCGTGTGGGACAATCTCGGCCGCGTCGGTGCCGAATTCGCCCATATGGACCAAGTCTGGGATTACGACCGCGATCATCCGGAAAAGAGCCGGATCGAACTGCCCCAGCGCAGCATCGAGCTGTTCGACCAGATCCGCGACGACGGCAAGCCGGCGCTGATCTTTGCAGCCCATCTCGCCAACTGGGAACTGCCGGCGCTCGCCGCCGTCGCGCATGGGCTGGACACTGCGATCCTCTATCGCCGGCCGAACATCGCCTCTGCCGACCGCATCATCCAGGAGATGCGCCAGGTCAACATGGGCACGCTGATCGCTGCGGGGCGCGACGCGCCTTTGCGCCTCGCGCAGGCGCTGAAGGACGGCAAGCACGTCGCCATGCTGATCGACCAGTATCTGACCGGCGGCGTCGAGGTCACCTTCTTCGGCCGCAAGACCCGCGCCAACCCGATGCTGGCGCGCCTGCTGCGCCAGGTCGAATGCCCGATCCACGGCGTCCGTATCATCCGCCTGCCCGGCAACCGTTTCCGCGGCGAGCTGACCGAGGAGATCCCGCCGGTGCGCGATGCCGACGGCAAGATCGACATCCAGGGCACGACGCAGGCGATCACGAGCGTGGTGGAAGGCTGGGTGCGCGAGCATCCCGAGCAATGGTTGTGGCTGCATCGAAGGTGGCGGTAGCGAGCCGTCAGACGGCTAACGCGGCTACCTATTCCTCATCCTGAGGAGCGCGGAACGCGCATCTCGAAGGATGCAGGCCCGGCCGGTGGCCTCGCCCTTCGAGACGCGCGCGAAGAGCGCGCTCCTCAGGGTGAGGGTCTGGCCCTCTCTGCCGAAAGACTTCGTCCCAAACAAAAAAGGCCCCGGCGCATGACCGGGGCCTTCGCGTTCAAGCTCTCGAACCGTTCAGTACTTCGCGACCACCGGTCCGCCGAACGTGTAGTTCACGCGCACCGTGCCGATGTCGATGTCCTGGCTGATGCGGTGAGTGCTTGGCGGCGCGGCGAAGGGGGCAATGGTGTTCGTGGTCACGTCCCGGCTGCCCATGAACAGATGATCGTATTCGACGGCGACGGACCAGCCCGGCGCGAAGCCGAACTCGATTCCCGCACCGACGGTCCCTCCCCAACGCGTCTCGGAGCCGACGGCACCGGTCTGACCTGCGACGACGGCGAAAAACGGCGCAAGAGCGGCCGCGCCGGCCGGCGTCACCGTGAGCGAGTATTTGTCGTGAACGACGGCCGCACCGCCCTTGGCATAGAGCAGCACGTTGTTGAAGGCGTATCCGACCTGCCCCGTGAACAGGCCGAAGGCGTCGACCTTGGTGACGTCGTTGAGGAGAGAGGTGGTACCAAAGACGGCATACTGGCTCGCGTTGCTGCCCCTAAAATCGGCCCAGTTGCCCTGCGCCTCCAGGCCGAACACCCAGTTGGTCGCCTGCCAGCGATAGCCGATCTGTCCACCGACGGTGGCGCCTGTCGCGTTGTGGCACCCCTCGGGAACTGACGGCACGATCGGGAAGCCGGAATCGTTGAAGATGTCCCAGCAGGTGTGCGCAGAACCGCCGCCACCGTTGATACCGAGATAGAGACCGCCCCAATTGTAGACCGGCGCCACGACAGGAGCCTTGGTGTAACGCGGGGCCATGTCAGCCGCCGACGCAGCGGTGACGAACAGCAACGAGCCGGCCGCAGCCAGAACAACTTTCTTCATTGGGGCAATTCCTATGAACGAATATATTCCGGTTCCATACACCGGAACCGCGCCGGACGCTGTCACCCCAAGGACACATCCGGATACCATCGCAACGACGTCAGGTTGTATGCGCAATCTGAGAAGACCGGCCGCAGATCGGCACCGCGCGCGTTGCTTCAGGTCATTGCGTCCGCGCGTCGATGAAGCCAGGCGTCATCGCGACTTAAGCACCGCCACCGCCGGCGACCCGCAGGTGACGCTTCTACTGTGCATGGGGTTGTTTTGCAGATTTTGGCTTCCGGGCGGTTCCCAGAGCGACTACCGCCCCGTCTTCACCTTTGTCCACAGCCGGTTGATGATCCGCTGCGTCGCAGGCTCACGCGCCGTGATGACGAACAGTTTTGCGAGCGTCGCCTCGTCCGGATAGATGTTCTTGTCGTTCAGAATCTTCGGGTCGACCAGCTTCTGGCTGGCGAGGTTGCCATTGGCGTAGGACAGGAAGTCCGAGTTCTTCGCGGCGACATCAGGACGGTAGAGATAGTTGATCAGCTCGTAGGCTTCCTTGACGTTCTTGGCATCCGCGGGGATCGCGAGATTGTCGAAGAACATCTGCGCGCCCTCTTTGGGAATCGCGTAGCCGATCTCGATGCCGCTTTTGGCTTCAGCCGCGCGGGCGCGGGCCTGCATGATGTCGCCGGACCAGCCGACCACGAAGCAGATCTCGCCGGTGGCGAGCGCGCTGAGATATTCGGACGAGTGAAACTTGCGCACCGACGGGCGGACTTTTGCGACGACGTCGGCGGCCTTGTCGAGGTCGGCCTGCCTGGTCGAGTTCGGATCGAGTCCGAGATAGTTCAGCGCCGCCGGAAAAATGTCGTCGGCGGAGTCGAGCATGTGGACGCCGCAATCTCTGAACTTCGCCAAATTCTCCGGCTTGAAGACGATGTCCCAGCTGTCGATCTTCGCGTCGGGCCCGAGGATCTGCTTCACCTTGGAGACGTTGTAGCCGATGCCCGTCGTGCCCCACATGTAGTTGGCGGCGTAGACATTGCCGGGATCGTAAATGCCAAGGCGCTCGGTCACCACCGGCCAGGCATTGGAGAGGTTCGGCAGCTTCGACTTGTCGAGCTTCTGGAAGATGTTGGCCTTGATCTGGCGCTGGAGGAAATAGGCCGTGGGCACCACGACGTCGTAGCCGGACTTGCCGGCCATCAGGCGCGTCTCCAGCGTCTCGTTGGCGTCGAACGTGTCGTAGACCACCTTGATGCCGGTCTCCTTGGTGAAGGCCTCCAGGACGTCAGGCGCCATATAGTTGGACCAGTTGTAGAAGTTGACGACCCGCTCCTCGGCCCCTGCGGGGGCGGAAAGCAACGTCAGCGCCGCGGCGATTGCAAAACCAAGGCAACGCCTGGAGCGGCCGACGTTCGTCATCTTTCCTACCTCTTGCGCCCGCGCACCGCGTCCGACAGCCGCTCCAGCGCGGTGTCGAGCGTCTGGTCCTTCTTGGCAAAGCAGAAGCGGACCACGGAGGTCACCGCGTCCTGCTCGTAGAAGGCCGACACCGGGATCGCCGCGACCTTGTAGTCTTTCACGATCCGCCAGCAGAACTCGGTATCGCTCTCGTTGAGCCCGAGCGGCGACAGGTCGACGGTGAGGAAGTAGGTGCCCTGCGACTTCAGCACGGGGAAGCCGAGGCTCTCCAGTCCCCTGGTCAGGCGGTCCCTGCTCCGCGTCAGGTCCTTCCGCATCGACAGGAAGTAGTCGTCGGACTTGCCGAGCCCATAGGCGACGGCGGCCTGGAGGTTCGGTGCGGTGGTGAAGGTCAGGAACTGGTGCACCTTGGCGGCCACCCGCAGCAGCGGCGGCGCGGCGCAGACGAAGCCGATCTTCCAGCCGGTCAGCGAGAAGATCTTTCCGGCCGAGCCGACCTTGATGGTGCGATCGCGCATGCCGGGGATGGTGATCAGCGGGATGTGCTTGTGCTCGTCGAAGGTGACGTGCTCCCAGACCTCGTCGCAGATCGCGATGACGTCGAACTCCTGGCAGTAGCGGGCGAGCAGCTCGAGGTCCTCGCGCGGATAGACCACCGCGGACGGATTCAGGGGATTGTTGAAGAGCACCGCCTTGGTCTTTGAATTGAAGACGCTTTTCAGCATGTCCTCATTCAACCGCCAGTGCGGCGGCTCGAGGCGGACGAGCCGCGGAATGCCGCCGGCCTGGCGGATGATCGGCAGGTAGGAATCATAGACCGGCTGGAAGCAGACCACCTCGTCGCCGGGCTGGACCACCGCGAGGATCGCCGAGGTCAGCGCCTCGGTGCCGCCGGAGGTCACCATCACCTCGCTCATCGGGTCGAGCTTGAGGCCGTGCCAGTGACCGTAATGGGTCGCGATCGCCTGGCGCAGCTCCGGCAGGCCCATCATCGAGGGGTACTGGTTGTAGCCGTTCAGCGAGGCATCGGCCGCGGCGCGGCGGATGTCCTCAGGCCCGGGATCGTCGGGAAAGCCCTGGCCGAGATTGATGGCGTTGTTGTCGCGCGCGGCCTGCGACATCGCCTCGAAGATGGTGACGGGAAGGTCGGCAAAGACCTTGTTCAGCGAGGAGCTCTTGGTCGTCATCGCGAGGTCAGCCACCGACCTTGCTGGGAAGACCCGCCGCCTTCCACCCCAGCATGCCGCCGGCCAGATGCTTGTCGTAAGGCAGACCCGCCGCCTGGGCCGCGAGCGAGGCCGTCACCGAGCGCTTGCCCGAGCGGCAGGCGAACACGACCTCCTTGCCCTGGGGATCGGGGATCGCCTTGGGATCGAAGGTCGAGAGCGGCACGACAACGCCGTAAGGATAGGCCTCGGCGTCGACCTCGTTCGGCTCGCGCACGTCGACAAGGAGATAGCGCCCTTCCGCGACACCCTTGGAGACCTCGTCCGGGGTCAGATCCTGTACCTGGTTTGCCACATCATCCTCCAACGTCACGAGCCGCCTGCCGGGGCGATCCCGGCGGGCGGCAACCTCGCCTCTCGGCAGACGAAAATCAAGCGCTACAAAGGCTTGAGCTGCATGCCGCAAGTTAAAGCTAAATCGCAGCGACTTGAAGCGCGGCTTTCAGGATGCCTGAAACTCCTGCTTCGCATCCCACCACGCGCTCGGTGTCATTCCCCGCGAAGGCGGGGAATCCAGTACGCCGCGGCCTATCGATTCAACCACAACTGTCTCGGAGTACTGGATCGCCCGGACAAGCCGGGCGACGACGGCGGTGGCTCTAGATCGTCACCTGGGTACCGACCTCGACCACGCGGCCGGAGGGGATCTGGAAGTAGTCGGTGGCGTCGTTGGCGGAGCGGCTGAGCGAGATGAACAGCCGGTCCTGCCAGCGCGGCATTCCGGAATGGGCGGCAGGCTTGAGCGCCCTGCGCGACAGGAAGAACGAGGTCGACATGATGTCGAACTGCCAGCCGAGCTTGCGGGCGATCGCCAGCGCCTTCGGCACATTGGGCGATTCCATGAAGCCGAACTTCAGCGTCACCTTGGAGAAGGTCGGTGAGATCTGCTCCAGCCTCACGCGCTCGGCTGGATCGATCCGCGGGGTCTGCGCGGTCTCGATGGTGAGAATGACATTCTTCTCATGCAGCACTTTGTAGTGTTTCAGACTATGCATCAGCGCGGTCGGGGCGCTGAGCGGGTCCGAGGTCAGGAACACCGCGGTGCCGGGCACGCGCTGCGGCGGCCGCTTCTCCAGCATCGCCACGAGGTCGGCGAGCGGGAATTCGAGCTTGCGCGACTTCTCGAACAGTAGCCGGCTGCCGCGCCGCCACGTGTACATCAGGATGATCATGAGCGCGCCGAGCGCCAGCGGCACCCAGCCGCCCTCGAACACCTTGAGCAGGTTGGCAGCGAGGAAGGTCAGGTCGAGGAACAGGAACGGCACGATCAGGGCGGCGGCGGCGAACGGCGACCACTTCCAGACCTTCCAGATCACGACGAAACCCATCATCGCCGTGACCACCATGGTCCCGGTGACGGAGATGCCATAGGCCGACGCCAGCGCGCTGGAGGAGCGGAACAGCAGCACCAGCAGCACCACCGCGACCAGCAGAAGCTGGTTGATGCGCGGGATGAAGATCTGGCCCGAATGGGCTTCAGAGGTATGGCGAATTTCGAAGCGCGGCAGCAGCCCGAGCTGGATCGCCTGGCGCGTCAGCGAATAGGCCCCGGTGATGACGGCCTGGCTCGCGATCACCGTGGCGGCAGTGGCGAGAACGACCATGCAACCGCGGAAAAAGCCTTGCGGGAACAGCTGAAAGAACGGGCTCACAATCGCGCCGGGATCGCCGAGGACGAGAGCGCCCTGCCCCAGATAGTTCAGCGCCAGCGACGGCAGCACGATGAACAGCCAGGCGGTCTGGATCGGCCGCTTGCCGAAATGGCCGAGGTCAGCATAGAGCGCCTCGGCACCGGTGACCGCCAGGAACACGGCGCCCAGCGTCACGAAACCAATGATGCCGTGATGGAACATGAAGGACACGGCGTAGAGCGGGTTCAACGCGAACAGCACTTGCGGCTGCTCGATGATCGGGTGGATTGCCGCGATCGCGATCACCGCGAACCAGACGCACATCACGGGACCAAAGAACGCGGCGACGCGGGCGGTGCCACGCGACTGCACGGCGAACAGGCCGACCAGGATGATCACGGTCAACGGAACGATGTAGGGCTCGAAGTGCAGGGTGACGTCCTTCATGCCTTCGATGGCCGACAGCACCGAAAGCGCCGGCGTGATCACGGCGTCGCCGTAGAACAGGGCGCCGGAAATGATGCCGAGCAGGACGATGGTCGCCCCGCCGGTGCCGACCGCGCGCTGGGCCAGCGCCATCAGCGCCAGCGTGCCGCCCTCGCCATTGTTGTCGGCGCGGAGCAGGATCACGACGTATTTGAGCGTCACCACGACGATGAGCGCCCACAGGATCAGCGAGAGCACGCCGAGCACGGCCGCCGGCGTAGGCACCCCCTCCGCGCCCGAGGCCGCCATCACCGCCTCGCGGAACGCGTAGAGCGGGCTGGTGCCGATATCACCGTAGACGACGCCGATGCTGCCGAGCGTCAGCGCACCGAAACGGGCGGTGGTGTGGGCTTCGCCATGCCCATTGGCCGCCGCCGTTTCCGGGGCGGAAATCGCTACGTCACTTGTCATGGGAGAGCCCAGTGGCCTCTAGAATGCTTCACTGCACAACGGCGGAAGAGCGCGCGGCTTATAGTCCTGCGCTGCCGGCATAGCCTAGCCCGATTTTGGGCCCTTGCCATGCGAAATTTGCATGACTTGGCCAATTGCGTTCAGATGGTGACTTGGGTGCCGACTTCAACCACCCGCCCGGTCGGAATCTGGAAATAGTCGGTGGCGTCGTTGGCGGACCGGCTCAGCGCGATGAAGAGGTGATCCTGCCACAGCGGCATGCCCGACTGGGCCGAGGCCTTGAGCGACCTTCGCGACACGAAGAACGAGGTCGACATGATGTCGAACTGCCAGCCCTGCTTGCGCGCGATCGCCAGCGCTTTCGGCACGTTCGGCTGCTCCATGTAGCCGAAGCGCAGCCTGACCTTGGAGAACTTGTCGCTGATCTTCTCCATGCGGAACCGCTCGGACAGTTCGACCCGCGGCGTGTGCGCGGTCTCGATGGTCAGGACCACGTTGTGCTCATGCAGCACCTTGTTGTGCTTGAGATTGTGCAGCAGCGCGGTCGGCACGAAGGCGGGATCGCTGGTCAGGAACACCGCGGTGCCCTTGACGACGTGCGGCGGGCGCTTCTCGAGGCTGCGGATCAGGTCGTCGAGCGGCACCTCGATCCGGCGCGTCTTCTGGAGCAGTATCCCCGTCCCCTTGCGCCAGGTCCAGATGGTCCCGGCCATGACCGCGCCGAACAGCAGCGGCACCCAGGCGCCCTCGAGCAGCTTGAGCAGATTGGCGCTGAAGAAGCTGATGTCGACGACGACGAAGGGCACGATCACCGCCGCAGCCGTCGCAGCGCGCCAGTTCCACAGTTTCCAGATCACGACGAAGCCCATGACGCCGTCGGCGACCATGGTGGTGGAGACCGCGATGCCGTAGGCCGAAGCCAGATTGCTGGGGGTGTGGAACAACAGCACCAGCAGCATCACGCCGATCAGCAGCAGCCGGTTCACACGCGGCAGATAGATCTGGCCGGCATGGGTCTCGGAGGTGTAGCGCACCTCGAAGCGCGGCAGGAGGCCAAGCTGCACCGCCTGATAGACCAGCGAATAGGCGCCGGTGATCACGGCCTGGCTCGCGATCACGGTTGCCGCGGTCGCAAGTCCAACCAGCGGCAGCACCAGACTCTCGGGCACCATGCGATAGAACGAATGCTCGATCGCGCTGGGGTCGGACAGCACCAGCGCGCCCTGCCCGAAATAGTTGATCAGGAGCGCGGGCAGCACGAAGAACATCCAGGCGGACTGGATCGGCTTGCGGCCGAAATGGCCGAGATCGGCGTAGAGCGCCTCGCCGCCCGTGACCGCCAGGAACACGGCGCCGAGCGTGACCAGACCGATCGTGCCGTGCGACAGCAGGAATTGCAGCGCGTAATAGGGATTGATGGCCGCCAGCACCGACGGATCGTCGGCGATGTGCACGGCGCCCATCACCGCAAGAACGGTGAACCAGACCACCATCACCGGCCCGAAGGCCGAGGCCACCAGCGCCGTCCCCTTGCTCTGGACCGCGAACAGCAACACCAGGATGATGACGGTGAGCGGTACGACATAGTGGTCGAAGGCGGGGGTCACGAGCTTCAGACCCTCGACCGCCGACAGCACCGAGATTGCCGGCGTGATCATGGAATCGCCGATGAACATGGAGGCGCCGACCACGCCGAGCGCGAGCAGGAACCAACTTCGCCGCCCGAGCGCGCGCTGGCCGAGTGCCATCAGCGAGAGCGTGCCGCCCTCCCCGTTATTGTCGGCGCGCAGCAGGAGCAGGACGTATTTGGCGGTGACGACGATAAAGAGTGCCCAAAGAATCAGCGAGAGCACGCCGAGCACCATGACCCGCGAGACCGGCTCGCCATGGGCCGCGGCCTTGACCGCCTCGTGGAATGCGTACAGCGGCGAGGTGCCGATATCGCCGAAGACGACGCCGATGCTTCCGAGCGTCAGGCCCCAGAAACCCGAGGTGACCGGCCCGTCCTGAGCGTCGGTCGATGTGATGCTCGCCGTCATGTGAGATGAGAAACGCTTCTTCCCGAGAATTGATCCGGCGCCTTTTGACCGTTCCGGCGCGCCTGTCAATCGGCACACCACCATAGCAGCCGCCGGGGCGGATGCTGTGACGGCGCAGCAACGATCGTTGTTAGCGCGACGACATGCCTCAGGTAAGATGGTAGCGCAAGTGCCTAGAGCCGTCCGCTCCAAGGGAAGCGGAGCGGGCCTCGAGATTCCGGGTTCGACGCGTTTTCTTCACGCGAAATCGGCGGCCGCTTCGCGCGATACGCTCTACGGCTTCAAATTCGGCGGCAGCGGCGGATCCTCACGCATCAGCGTGATCGTTACCCGCCGGTTGGCCGCGAGCGAGGGATCGTCCGGAAACAGCGGCTGGGTGTCCGCCTTGCCGGCGACGGCGAAGATGTGGGACGGCGGCAGGCCCTCGCGTTCGAGGATCTGACGCACGGCATTGGCGCGATCGGCCGACAGGTCGAAGGCGCCATAGTCGCTGCGGGTCGGCACGAATCCGGCCGCGGTGTGGCCGGCGATGGAGACACGGAGCGGCGTCGCCTTCAGCGGGATCGCGAGCTTCTCGATCAGGCGGCGGGTGCGGTCATACGGCACCTTGGAGCCGTCGGCGAACATCGAGCGGCCATCCTGATCGACGATCTCCAGGTTGAGGCCCTGCTTGGTCTCCTCGAACATGATGTGCTTGGACATCTCGGTCAGTTCCGGCATGTCCTGCAACGCCTGGCGCAGCGAGGCCGCGGCGAGCGCAAAGTTGCGGTCGACCTTGATCTTCGCGCCCGACGTGCGGTCGCGGTCCTCCTGATCCGGCGTCGGCGTGTTGGAGRCGTCCTCGGGCTGGATGTGGTCGACGTTCTTCAGCCGCGGGCGGGTCGGCAGGCCGTCGGACTCGACGATTCCGGCGTAGCGCGCCTCGCTCTGCACGCCGAATGCATCGCGCATAGAGCCGGCGACGATCTTCAGCTTGTTGGCGTCCTGTGTCGAGAACGCGACGAGCATCACGAAGAAGCTCATCATCAGGCCCATCAGGTCGGCGAAGGTCACGAACCAGCCGTGACCGCCACCGTGAGCATCGCCGCGCTTCTTCTTGGCCATCTCTCGAGATCCCGGGCGGCGGCTTTACGCCGGCACCGGCTCGCCCTCGGCGTGACGATGCTTCTCCGGCAAATAGGCCAGCAGCATTTCGCGCACGAGCGTCGGGCTCTTGGAGTCACGGATCATCAGGATGCCGTCGATGATCAGCGTGCGGTTGGTTTCCTCGTCGAGCAGCTTGCCGTGCAGCTTGTCGGCGATCGGCAGACAGAACAGGTTCGCGACGAGCGCACCGTACAGGGTTGCGAGCAGCGCGGTCGCCATGAACGGGCCGAGCTTGGAGGGATCGGTCATGTTGGCGAACATCTGCACCATGCCGATCAGGGTGCCGATCATGCCGAAGGCCGGGGCGCAGTCGCCGATGGCGCGGTAGATCTTGCTGCCTTCGTCGAGGTGCATGAGGAAGTTGTCGCGGTCGCGCTCGAGATTGTCGCGGATGAAGTCGAGGTCGTAGCCGTCGGCGACGTAGCGGATGCCCTTGGCCAGGAACGGCTCGTCGGTCTCGACCTTTTCGAGGCCGACCGGGCCCTGCTTGCGGGCGATCTCGGCGATGCGGGCGAGTTCGTCGACGAGGTCGTGCGCCGACAGGCGGCTCATGGTGAAAGCGAACTTGGCGCCGAGCGGAAGGCCGTGCAGGAGCGCGCTGAGCGGAAAGCGGATCATGGTGGCCGAGACCGAGCCGCCGAAGATGATGATCATGGCATGTTCGGAGATGAACATGTGGAGGTCGCCGCCCATGAAGATCATCGCCGTAATGACGATGATGCCCGCAATGAGCCCGACGCTCGTCATGATATCCATGGGACACTCCAACGCGAACGCAACAACGGCCGTCCTGGCCGCTGGCGCGGCCCAACCCCGAACCGCATCGGAAACCCTAGAGTGCCCCCCTTAAAGCCGCGTAAAGGTTAAGTTGAGCCGGGGCGCCAGACCGGCGCAGCGCGCTGACAGGGCGCCGGCTTTGCCCGCGACCGACGGGAATCTCAACACTTCGCTAACCATGATTGCGGGGCGCCAGGATGGCAGCTCAGGACGAAAGCCCGGTCAACTCGAGGCTGAGTGCGCGCAGGAGCCTGCGTGCGCCGGCATCGTAGGCCTGCGGATTGGCGCGGATCTCGTTCATGCCGTTGAAGAACAGTCCGCTCTTGCCGGCGACGTCGTCGCCTTCGACGAGGTGCAGGATCGCCGCACCGCCCTGCTCCACCGTCGAGATCGGCGTGATGCCGCCGGCGCGCACCATCGTGGTGTTCATGTAGGTCGCCGGATGCAGCGCGTTGACGGTGATGCCCATGCGCTTCAATTCCTCCGCGAAGTCGATGGTGAACATGATCTGCGCGAGCTTGCTCTGGGCGTAGGCGCGCGAGCCGCTGTAGCCCTTGCTGATCATGACGTCGTCGAAATCGATCGGATGCTGACCGAGAGAGGCAACATTGACGACACGCGAAGGTGCCGCGGACTTCAGCAGCGGCAGCAGCAAGTGCGCAAGCAGGAAGCCCGAGAGATAGTTCACCGCAAAGCGCAGTTCGTAGCCGTCCGGACTCTCCTGCCGTTGCGGTCCGTCGTTCTGCGAGCCGATGCCGGCGTTGCTGACGAACACATCGAGACGCTGGTGATCGCGGAGAACGGCCGCAGCGAGCTCTCGCGTGCCTGACATCGACGACAAGTCGGCCTGGTAGAATGTCGGCGCAGCGTGGCCGGCCTGCACGATCTGGTCGATCAGCGCTTTCGCGCGCACGGCATTGCGGCCATGGATCAGGACCCTCGCACCTGCTTCGGCCAGCCGGCGCGCGACGTGACGGCCGACGCCGTCCGTTGAACCGGTGATCAGGACGGTTTTGCCAGTCATCTTCATTGTGCGTCCTCCGACTGCGGCCCTGCGCCACATCCGCGATGAGAGATCATGCAGTATTCTATCGCCGGGCGGCATGCTCCATCGCAGGAGCCGTTTTGCCATGTTGACGCTGTTCGGTCTTCTCACCGCGCTGCCCGCGGTACTGGCGCTCCACCTGCTCGAGCCAGGGCTCGTCCTGCCGGCGTTCAGCGTCTTGCTGTTTGTCGAGGCGGGCTTTGCCGTGATCGCAGCGCGCTTGATTCACGTCCCTGATAATGCCGACAACATCACCCTCTGGGATCTCGCCGGTGGCTTCACCCTGATCGGATGCGCCGCCGCAGTCTTCGGCGAGCCGGATCAGGCCGCCCTGTTTCTGACGGAACAGGGCGGCCCACGGCCGGCGTCGCGGCCGTAAGTCGTTCGGTCGCCCCTTAGTGAATCTCCGCCGAGCGCTTCAGCGCGGCCTTCAGCTTCTCCAGCGAGAAGTCGGGGCTGCGCGCGATCTCCAGGATCGGCGTCTCGCGGCGGCCGCAGAGTTCGGCGGCCTCGGGCAGCTTTGCCGCGATGTCGAGCGGGATCACGATGGCGCCGTGCTGGTCGGCATGGATCAGATCGTCGGACTTCACGGTCATGCCGGCGACGCTAACCTCGCCACCAAAACTTTCCGCATGCACCCAGGCATGCGACGGGCCGATCGAGCCGGCCAGCGCCTGAAAGCCCGGGGCCCATTGCGGGATGTCGCGGATCGAGCCGTCGGTGATGACGCCGAGGCAGCCGAGCGCCTTGTGCACGTTGCTCTGCACCTCGCCCCAGAACGCGCCGTAGCCGACGTCGGGACCGTCAATGTCCTGGATCACCGAGATGCGCGGACCGTGGCCGGTGCCGACATATTCGTAATATTCGATGCGGCGCCTGGACTGCTCTTCGGCCGGCAGCGAGGACTTCAGCACCGAGCGGATCGCAACCGTGCGGGCATAGCCAACGATCGGCGGCAGGTCGGGAAATGGGCAGACCAGTTGCTTGGTGGTGTAGCCGATCAACCGGCGCTCGGGCGCCACGATCTCCATGGCATTGCAGATCGTCGGGGTGTCATAGCGGCCCAGCGCTTCGAGGACGGCAGCGGGCAGCGGCCCGGTCGCGGTATCAGTCACGGCGTTCTCTCCCAGATTGGCGGCCGCTGTTGGCGCGGTGCCGCCGGCACAGGGCGATATAGCCGAGATCGGGCTTCAACCCAACTCGGCCGCCTTCATGGCAGATATCCGCGAAAACCGCTCAGTGCATGATCCGGAAAAGTGCGCAGCGGTTTTCCGAAAAGATCATGCTCAAACAACGACCTAAAGCGCGATGACGATTCAGCCAAATCTCATCGCGTTTTAGTGCAGCCGTCCGGGCCGGTCGTCGTCGAGCGGCGGCTCCGACAAATTGGCCAGCGTCGGCGCCGAAGGCGGCGACGGGACCTCGCCTCCGGACGGCGCGGTGGCCGCCATCGCGCGCGCCTGGTCGCGGTAGGATTTGTAGCCGAGCGGCAAACCGAGCAGATACAGCACCGTGCCGATCGACAGAACGTGCCAGGGATAGGCGATCAGGATAGCGATGAAGACGATCACCGCGACGAACGCCGGCAGCACCAGCTCGGGCGGCACGCGCATGCGCTTGGTCTTGCCGGAGAATACCGGCAGCCGCGACACCATCAGGAAGGCGATCAAGAGCGTATAGGCCGCCGTCACCGCCGCGGGCAGCCGGCCGAGATCGAGAAACGCGACGTAGATCGGCAGCAGCACCGTGATCGCGCCGGCCGGCGCCGGCACACCGGTGAAGAAATTGGCGGCGAAGGCCGGCTTGTTCGGATCGTCCATGGTGGCGTTGAAGCGCGCGAGCCTCAAGCCCCCGGAGATCGCGAACACCATGGCGGCGATCCAGCCGGCATTGCCGAGCTCATGCAGCTGCCAGAAGTACAGCATCAGGCCGGGCGCGACGCCGAAATTGACGAAGTCGGCGAGGCTGTCGAGCTCGGCGCCGAACTTGGACTGGCCCTTGATCATGCGTGCGACGCGACCATCGATGCCGTCGAGCGCGGCCGCGAACACGATGGCGTAGACCGCGAGCGTCATCCGCCCCTCGATCGACAGCCGGATCGAGGTCAGGCCGGCGCAAATCGCCAGCAGCGTGATGACGTTGGGCACCAGCATCCGCACCGGGATCGGGCGGAACCGCCGGCGGCGCACGTCAGGATCTTTGAAATCGTAGGGGGTCATGGATTACCTCAAGGCGAGATATAGCAAGCCCCGTCCCCCTCCGCCATTGCGGCGGAAGGCCCTGATGCACCTACCAATGGTTAATTGGCGCGGTAGGCGCGGCTTGGGTCGTCCCCGGCAAGATCGGCCAAAATCGTCTCTCCGGCGATCGCGGTCTGCCCTTCCGACACCAGCGCCTTGGTACCCAGGGGCAAATAGACGTCGAGGCGCGAGCCGAAGCGGATCAGGCCAAACCGCTCGCCCGCCCCGATCGCCTGCCCTTCCCTGACGAAGCAGACGATGCGCTTGGCGACGAGCCCCGCGATCTGGATCACGCCGATCCGCGCCGTCGGCGTCGTGATCACGAGCGAGTTGCGCTCATTGTCCTCGCTCGCCTTGTCGAGCTCGGCATTGATGAACAGGCCCGGCCGGTAGGCGATGCGGTCCACCCTGCCCGCGATCGGGCTGCGGTTCACGTGGCAGTTGAACACGCTCATGAACACCGAGATGCGCGGCAGCGGCCGGTCGCCGAGCCCGAGCTCGGCCGGTGGCAGCGCCATGGTGATCATCGAGACGCGGCCGTCGGCCGGCGACACCACGAGCCCCTCGCGCACCGGCGTCACGCGCACGGGGTCGCGGAAGAACAGCGCGCACCACACGGTCAGGATCGTGCCGATCCACCCGAGCGGCGACCACAGCCAGAACAGGATCAGGCTTGCCAGCGCAAAGCCGCCAATGAAGGGATAGCCCTCCTTGTGGATCGGCGGGATCTGACGCTGGATCGAATCGAGGATGGACATCGCTATCTGCCGCCTGGGAGTTGATGGCGCCGGGTCGCCCCCGCGCGGTGGAGTTGTTTAGGCCAGAGTTGGGACCCGAGACAAGGTCACTCCGCGGCCGCTGACGTCGCGAGGGCGTCGTCGACCGGCGGCGGCTCCCGGTTGGGCGCCTCGCTGGAATCCGCCATCTTGGCCAGTTTCTCGCGTGCCGCCTCGGCTTCGCGCTGCCTGTTCCACATGCTGGCGTAAAGGCCGCCCTGCACGAGCAGCTTGGCGTGGGTGCCCCGCTCGGCGATCCGGCCCTGGTCCAGCACGATGATCTCGTCGGCGCCGACGATGGTGGACAGCCGGTGCGCGATCACCAGCGAGGTGCGGTTCTTCGACACGCGGTCGAGCGCGCCCTGGATCTCGTGCTCGGTGTGGGTGTCGAGCGCCGAGGTCGCTTCGTCCAGCACCAGGATCGGCGGCGCCTTGAGCACGGTGCGCGCGATGGCGACGCGCTGCTTCTCGCCGCCCGAGAGCTTCAGGCCGCGCTCGCCGACCTGGGTCTCGTAGCCCATCGGCGCCATGCGGATGAAATGATCGATCTGCGCCAGCCGCGCCGCCTCTTCGACCTCGGCATCATCGGCATCCCAGCGGCCGTAGCGGATGTTGTAGCGGATGGTATCGTTGAACAGCACCGTATCCTGCGGCACCATGCCGATCGAGGCGCGCAAACTGGCCTGCGTGACCTCGCGGATGTCCTGGCCGTCGATCAGGATCTTGCCGCCTGAGATGTCGTAGAGGCGGAACAACAGACGCGAGATGGTCGACTTGCCCGCCCCCGACGGGCCGACGATCGCGACCGTCTTGCCGGCCGGCACCTCGAAGCTGATGCCCTTGAGGATCGGCCGCGTCGGCTCATAGGCGAAGCGCACGTCCTCGAAACGCAGATTGCCGGCCGAGACCACCAGCGGCTGCGCGTCGGGCACGTCCTTGATCTCGGCCTCGCGGCCCAGCACGTTGAACATCTTCTCGATGTCGATGATGGCCTGCTTGATCTCGCGATAGACCATGCCCATGAAATTCAGCGGCTGGTAGAGCTGGATCATCATGGCATTGACCAGCACGAAATCGCCGACCGTGTTGGTGCCGTTGCGCACGCCGATCGCGCACATCAGCATGGTCGCGGTCAGCCCGAGCGTGAAGATCACGGCCTGGCCGGTGTTGAGCACCGCGAGCGAGGTATAGGCCTGAACGCTCGACTCCTCGTAGCGCGCGACCGACTTGTCGTAACGCTGCGCCTCGCGCGTCTCCGCGCTGAAATATTTCACGGTCTCGTAGTTGAGCAGCGAGTCGATCGCCTTGGTGTTCGCCTCGGTGTCGGAATCGTTCATCTTGCGGCGGATCCCGATCCGCCACTCGGTCGCGATGTAGGTGTAGTACATGTAGACCGCGACCGTGATCAGCGTCGCCACGACGTAGCGCCAGTCGAACTGCCACAGCAGCACCGCCAATAGCAGCGTGACCTCGACGATGGTCGGGATCAGCTGCAGGATCACCATGCGCACGATGACCTCGATACCCTCGCGGCCGCGCTCGAGCACGCGCGTCAGGCCGCCGGTCTTGCGCTCGAGGTGAAAGCGCAGCGACAGCTCGTGCATGTGGATGAAGGTGATGGTGGCGAGCTTGCGCACCGCATGCATGGCGACGCGGGCGAAGATGCCGTCGCGCCATTGCGTCAGAACCGCCATCAGGATGCGCGTCACGCCATAGCTTGCGGTCAGCAGCAATGGCGAGGCGATCACCCAGAGGTGCCAGTTGTCGGCCGCGACCGGTGCGGTGTTGGCGCCGGTCAGCGCATCCGTCGCCCATTTGAAGCTGAACGGCACGGTCAACGTGATCAGCTTGGCGGCGAGCAGCAGCACCATCGACCAGACCACCCGCATCTTCAGGTCGAAACGGTCGCCCGGCCAGATATAGGGCCACAGATGCGCCAGCGTGCCCATCAGCGTGGCTCGCTCCAGCGATCCCCCTGCGGGAGGATCGGGAACGTCTGCGCCGTCGAACGATTGAGGTTGGTCCATCAAGAAGCCTGAAAGCCCGCCGGGTGCGGGCAGCGTTACGATTTGCGGTTTTCGCCCGTCATATAGAGCCTTCCCGATGCCAGCGCACCCCGCCAGATGGCGAATCTTTGATTGTTTGTCGCCATTTACCGGTAGATTTCCGGGTGATCCGAATCACCAATTGGGCTTGACGCCCCTGCGCTGCAATGCATCATGGCACCAATGAGCACGATCAAAACTGTCTGCGTCTATTGCGGCTCCGGCCCAGGAACCAATCCCAGCTTCACCGAAGGCGCCAAGGCGTTCGGCAAGGCTCTCGCCGAGAACAACGTCCGCCTGGTCTATGGCGGCGGCTCGCTCGGCCTGATGGGCTCGGTCGCGACCTCCGTGCTCGATCACGGCGGCACCGTCACCGGCATCATTCCTGAATTCCTCCGGAAGCGCGAGAACGCGCTGACCCGCGTGCAGGAGATGATCGTCACCCCCGACATGCACGAGCGCAAGCGGCTGATGTTCGAGCGCTCCGACGCCTTCGTGGCGCTGCCGGGCGGCGTTGGCACGCTCGAAGAGCTGGTGGAGCAGCTGACCTGGAAACAGCTCGGCCGTCACGCCAAGCCGGTGCTGCTAGCCAACATCGACAATTTCTGGGAGCCGCTGTTTTCGCTGCTGTCGCACATGCGCCAGACCGAGTTCATCCGCGCCGGCCTTTCGGTCGACATCCTCAAGGCCGATCGCGTCGAGGATATTCTGCCGAAGCTGAAAGCGGCAGCGGCACAGATCGCCGAATCTGAAACGCAGCTCGCCCCGGAAGTGGCGCGCAAGCTCTAGCGCCTTACTCCGCCGGAAACGTCACCGCCTCGATCCGGTTGCCATCGGGATCGGTCACGAAGGCCGCGTAGTAGCGCACGCGGTCATGCGGACGGATGCCTGGCGCGCCGTCGGACGCACCGCCGGCGGACAGCGCCGCGGCGTGAAACGCATCGACCTCGGCCGTCGTCTTCGCCCGCAGGCAGATGTGCACGCCGCTCTCCGCTGCCACGTGCGGCATACCCTCGCGCAGATTGATCCAGAACTCGGGATAGGCCTTGCCGAAGCCGATCGTCCGCGGCCGCGCGACGAGGCGCGTGAGGCCGAGCGCGGCGAGCGTGGTCTCGTAGAATTTTGCGGAGCGATCGAGATCGGTGACGCCGACGGAGATGTGGTCGATCATATGCCGTGCTCCCTCCCCTCGTCATTGCGAGCGAAGCGAAGCAATCCAGAGTCCCTCCGCGGAACGATTCTGGATTGCTTCGTCGCTTCGCTCCTCGCAATGACGGCGTTTGTGGCCGCGCCGTCCCTTACGTAGCCGTCCCCTACGCCGGCGCCCCCGACTTCACGAGCTTGTAGATCACCGAGTCCATCAGCGCCTGGAACGAGGCGTCGATGATGTTCGGAGACACGCCGACCGTGGTCCAGCGATCGCCGTTCTCGTCCTCGCTCTCGATCAGCACGCGCGTGACCGCGCCGGTGCCGCCGTTGAGGATACGGACGCGGTAGTCGATCAGCGTCAGGCCCTCGATGTACTTCTGGTACTTGCCGAGATCCTTGCGCAGCGCGACGTCGAGCGCGTTGACGGGGCCGTTGCCTTCGGCGGCCGAGATCAAACGCTCGCCGGCAACGTCGACCTTGACCACTGCAAGGGCGACGGTGACGCGCTCGCCGTGCGAATTGTAGCGCTGCTCGACATTGACGTCGAACTGCTCGACCTCGAAATAATGCGGCACCTTGCCGAGCGTGCGGCGCGCCAGCAGATCGAACGATGCGTTGGCGGATTCATAGGCGTAGCCCGCCGCCTCGCGCTCCTTCAATTCCTCGACCAGCCGCGTCAGCTTGGGATCGCTCTTCTCGTAG
This sequence comes from Bradyrhizobium sp. 2TAF36, assembly GCF_052114925.1. Lineage (NCBI taxonomy): Bacteria > Pseudomonadati > Pseudomonadota > Alphaproteobacteria > Hyphomicrobiales > Nitrobacteraceae > Bradyrhizobium > Bradyrhizobium sp. 2TAF36. Next base: position 98,950 of record NZ_JBFRFR010000015.1, read on the forward strand.
GCGATGCCGGCCCGGTCCAGCTCCGCGATGACGTTGGAGCGTCCGGCCTGGTCTGACACCAGCACCTTGCGATGATTGCCGACCAATTCCGGCAGCACATGCTCATACGTCTGCGGATCCTTCAGCACTGCCGAGGCGTGGATGCCGGTCTTGGTGACGAAGGCGCTCTCGCCGACATAGGCCGCATGCCGGTTCGGCACGCGGTTGAGCATGTCGTCGAGGGTGCGCGAGACCTTGACGAGAGTTGCGAGCTTTTCGGGCGTGACGCCGATCTCGAAGGCGTCCGAAAACTCCTTCTTGAGCTTCAGCGTCGGGATCAGCGAGCACAGATTGGCGTTGCCGCAGCGCTCGCCAAGGCCGTTCAAGGTGCCCTGGATCTGCCGCGCGCCGGCGCGCACCGCGGCGAGCGAATTGGCCACCGCCTGCTCGGTGTCGTTATGGGCGTGGATGCCGACATGGTCGCCCGGGATGTGTTTCGTCACCTCGGTGACGATGGCCTCGATCTCGTTCGGCATGGTGCCGCCATTGGTGTCGCACAGCACCACCCAGCGCGCGCCGGCCTCATAGGCGGCCTTGGCGCAGGCGAGCGCGAAGGTTGAATCCTCCTTGTAGCCGTCGAAGAAGTGCTCGCAGTCGAGCATGACCTCGCGGCCCGCGGCCTTCGCCGCCGCGACGCTGTCGCGGATCGACGCCAGATTTTCTTCGTTCGTCGTCTCCAGCGCGACGCGCACCTGATAGGCCGAGGACTTCGCCACGAAGCAGATCGCATCGGCCTTCGCTTCAAGGAGCCCGGCCACGCCGGGATCGTTGGAGACCGAGCGCCCTGCCCGGCGCGTCATGCCGAAGGCGGTGAAGCGCGCATGCTTGAGCTTGGGCTTGGTGCCGAAGAACTCGGTGTCGGTCGGATTGGCGCCGGGATAGCCGCCCTCGACATAGTCGATGCCGAGATCGTCGAGCATCGCCGCGATGACCTGCTTGTCGGTCAGGGTGAAATCGACGCCGTTGGTCTGCGCCCCGTCGCGCAGCGTGGTGTCGAACAGATAGAGACGCTCCTTGCTCATTGCGCAGCTCCGAGCGTCTTCTTCATCGTGGTGTTGGCGAGCCACTCGTCGTTGATGGTGATACTGTTGCGCTGCATGGCGACATAGCCGCGCTTGGCGAAGAAGTTTTGCGCGGTGTCGCTGGCATCGACCGACAGGCTGGTCGCGCCACGGCCGCCGGCGAGCTTTTCCAGCGCGTCCACCAGCATGGTCGCGATGCCCTGACCGGTCACGGCGGGATGCACATAGAGCATATGGATGTGATCGGCCCCGCGCAGCGAGGCGAAGCCGACGGGCGAGCCCTCCAGCGTCGCGACCAGCGTCAGGTCGGCCGCGAGCCGCTTGCCGAACTCTTCGGTTTCCGCCGCTTCCATCCAGGCCTGCTGCTGCGCCTCGTTGTAGTCTTCGCCGGTCAGCTCCTCGATGCTTGCCGTGAAGATCGCGGCGAGAACCGGCACGTCATCAGGCAGGAACGGCCGCAAGCCGGGTTTTGGCAAAGTCTGTCCCATCGTCTTCACCACATCCCATAGAGTTTCAGCGCCAGCGCCACGGCGGCCACGAGCAGCAGGATCTTCAGCGCGATGTAATAGAGCCAGTGCCGCGGAAAAGGCGTGTCGGGCCGCTTCATCGCGCGACCTCCCACGTCGTCCCGTCCTTGGAGTCCTTGATCGCAACGCCCATCGCGGCAAGCAGATCGCGAATACGGTCGGACTCTTTGAAGTCCTTGCGGCTACGGGCGGCCGTCCGCTCCGAGATCAGGCGTTCGACTTCCCTGGCATCGACCCCGCTGGCCTGCCGCTTGCGCCCTTCCCACTGCGCAGCGCTTTCGGAGAGGAAGCCGAGCAGGCGCAACGAGCCCGCCAGCGCGCTCACGTCGCTGCCACGCAGGCCGTGCAGCGCCGCGATCGCTAGCGGCGTATTGAGGTCGTCGAGCAGCGGCTCGACCACGGACGCGGCCGGCTGGCCGGGCTCGGCGTCGGCCGCGACCCGATACCAGTCGTCGAGCGTCCTGGCGCTCTCCTCCAGCGACTTCAGGGTCCAGTCGATCGGCGAGCGGTAATGCGTCTTCAGCATGTTCAGACGCAGCACCTCCCCCGGCCAGTCCGCGAGGAGCTCGTGGATGGTGACGAAGTTGCCGAGCGACTTCGACATCTTCTCGCTCTCGACCTGCAGGAAGCCGTTGTGCATCCAGTAGTTCGCCATGCGCTCCTGGTGGAAGGCGCAGCAGGTTTGCGCGACCTCGTTCTCGTGATGCGGAAACACGAGATCGATACCGCCGCCATGGATGTCGAAATACTCGCCGAGATGCTTCCAGGCCATGGCCGAGCACTCGATGTGCCAGCCCGGACGGCCGTCTGCCTTGATGCCGGCCGGCGACGGCCATGACGGCTCACCCGGCTTGGACGGCTTCCACAGCACGAAGTCGGTGTTGTCCTTCTTGTAGGGCGCGACATCGACGCGGGCGCCGGCGATCATCTCGTCCAGCGAGCGATTGGACAGCGCGCCATAGCGCGGCAGGCCGGAATTGGCCGCGTTCATCGCCTGCGGCGAGAACAGCACATGGTCCTCGGCAGCATAGGCAAAGCCGCCGGCGATCAGCCTCTCGATGATCTCGCGCATCTCGCCGATATGCTCGGTCGCGCGCGGCTCGACGCTCGGCCTCAGCGCGCCAAGTGCGTCGACGTCGGCGTGAAACTGTCTTCCTGTCTGCTCGGTGACCTTGCGGATCGCCTCGTTGAGCGGGAGCCCCGGAAAATCGCGCGCGGCGCGGTCGTTGATCTTGTCGTCGACGTCGGTGATGTTGCGGACATAGGTCACGTGCGCCTCGCCATAGAGATGGCGCAGCAGCCGAAACAGCACGTCGAACACGATCACCGGCCGCGCATTGCCGATATGGGCGAAGTCATAGACGGTCGGTCCGCAGACATACATGCGGACGTTCTTCGCATCGAGCGGCACGAAGGTGCGCTTGTCCCGGCTCAGCGTATCGTAAAGGCGCAATTCCATATGGATACCCGTCGGCTGTTGGCCGGGCGTCCAGTGCTCTCAATGCTTTTGAGAAAAGACGGCTCCAGCCAGCGAATCGCTAGCTCGTAATCTCGCGGCAAATGCCACAAATGGCGAGGAGACCGTACATGCGGCCACATATGGGCTATCAGGCGCCCCCGCGTCAAGAGAGCCGCGAAAACGCCGTTTTATCTCCGCAAAGCGCGGCCGCCCCGCCTTGATGGTTCATCATCCTTAACCTTTTGAGTTTACTTGAAACCCGGCGGTTCCCTAAAGCCCCGGTGCACCCATGCGATCCCTGCTCGCGCTCGTCTCTTGTGCCTCCATCATCGCGGCATCCAGCGCATTCGCCGAGACCCGCGTCTTCATCATCGCCAACCAGGCGGACGGCTACGGTGTCGACCAGTGCCTCGCCAAGGGTGAGAAATGCGGCGCACAGGTCGCGCGCACCTATTGCCAGTCACGCGATTTTGCCCAGGCCTCGGCCTATCGCCGGGTCGATCCCGACGAAATTACCGGCTCTGTCCCAAAAACCGGCGCAAACTGCTCCCATGGCCATTGCGACGAATATGTCGCAATCACCTGCCAGCGCTGAATTCCCTCGGAGCTGGCGGACCTTAGGACCAGTTTTCGGCCCCTGAAACGACGTGACGATGCCGCAGGAAGCGGCTATTGGAGGGCGCGCGTCGGCCCCCAAAATCACGCCGGGCCGTGACCTCGCTAGAATGGCGGATATGCCTGAATTTTTGTCTCTCTCCCGTGCTCGCTCCATCCTTGCCTGCACCGTGCTTCTGGGCACGGTCGTGCTCGCCAACGGTGCTTTCGCGCAAGCGGGCCCGCCCGGCCCGCCGCCTCAGCCCGGCCAGAACGGGCTTGGACCAAATCCGATGTGCGTGCGGCTGGAAGGCCAGCTCGCCGGGCTCGATCGTGGCGGCGGCGGTGGCGACCCCGCGCGCGAAGACCAGATCCGCCGCTACCAGGATTCCCAGGCCAAGCAGCAGGCCGAGCTCGACCGCGTCACCATGCAGGCCAAGCGCATGGGCTGCGATTCCTCCGGCTTCTTCTCGCTGTTCAACGGCCAGTCGGCGCAATGCGGTCCGGTCAACACCCAGATCCAGCAGATGCGCGCCAATCTGGACCAGATCACCGGCAATCTCGAACGCCTGCGCGGCGGCGGCCCCGGCGGCTTCAGCCCGGAGCGCGACAACCAGCGCCGCTCGGTGCTGGCGGCGCTGGCGCAGAACAATTGCGGCCCGCAATATGCCAACGCCGCGCAATCGCAAGGCGGCAACTTCCTGAACAATCTGTTCGGCGGCGGCGGCAACAACCCCAACAATCCGCAAGGCGTGCCGCCCTCCGATCTCGGACCACAATCCGGCACCTACCGCACCGTGTGCGTGCGCACCTGCGACGGCGCCTATTTCCCGGTCTCGTTTGCCACCGTGCCGGCGCGCTTCCCCGACGATGAGAAGACCTGCAAGGCGCTGTGCCCGGCCGCGGAAGCCGTGCTCTACACCCATCGCAATCCCGGCGAGGACATGAACTCCGCGGTCTCCACCAGCGGCCAGCCCTACACGGCGCTGCCGACCGCGTTCAAATTCCGCAGCGAGTTCAACCCGTCCTGCTCCTGYAAGGCCGCAGGCCAGACCTGGGCCGACGCGCTGAAATCCGCCGACGACAAGGCGGCGGCCGAGCAGCAGGGTGACATCATCGTCACCGAGGAGAGCGCCAAGAAGATGCAGCAGCAGCGGCTCAACAAGGGCACGCCTGCGACTGCCAAGAAGGGCGCGGCTCCCGCGCCGACGACGGCCAGCGCACCGGCTGCGGCAGCGCCTGCGGATACCGGCACGGCCACCAATTCGTCGGAGAACAAGCCGATCCGCTCGGTCGGCCCGACGTTCCTGCCGCAGCAGCAGAAGTAGGCTCTAACCCGTCATGCCCCGCGAAGGCGGCCGCCAGGTGCGGCCGTTTCGCTGTTACTGCTTACCCTCGCGGCTCCACGGGAAGAGATTGGCCGGAAAGTCCGCTGCGTAGCGCTTTCCCTTCGGGGGCGGCGGCGGCTCGTCCGGTGGATTCGGATTCGGCTCGACCACCCGCCGATAGAGGTGCCAGGTGGCATGACCGAGCACCGGCAGGACGACAGCGAGACCGACGAAGAACGGCAGCGAGCCGATCACGAGCAGTGCCGCGACGATGAGGCCCCATCCGGCCATCGCAACCGGATTCGCGGCCACTGCTCGGAGCGACGTGCGGATCGCGTCGATCGCAGTCGCATGCCGGTCGAGCATCAACGGAAACGACACGACGCTGACGCACAAGGCCACAACCGCAAACAGGAAGCCACAACCGCAACCGACGATGATGAGCGACCAGCCCTCCGGTGTCGTCAGCACGCGCGTTGCGAAGTCGGGAATGCTTGCGGCCGCCGCGTGACCGAAGATCGTGACATAGATTGCGTTCGCGACACCGATCCAGGCCCCGAACAGGACCAGCAGAAGCACGCCGAGCTCGACCATGGCGCCGAACGACGGTGCGCGCAGCACCTTGATCGCATCCCATGCATCGACCTCCTCGCCGCGCTCGCGACGCCGGCTGAGTTCATAGAGACCGATCGCGGCAAAAGGGCCGATCAAGGCAAAGCCGGCAGCCAGCGGAAACAGGAGCGGCAGCACCGAATAGCCGAGAACCATCCTGAACAGGACGAGACCGAGAACGGGATAAATCACGCACACGACGATCGCGTGGCTCGGCATCGCCTGGAAATCCTCCCAACCCAGGCGTAGGGCCTCGGTCAGGTCGGACAAGCTGATCTTGCGAATGGGGTAGGAGGCCGCTTCGCCGAACAGGTGCCGCTTTATGATGTTGTCGGGATAAAGAGTGGCCATGGACACACCCTCCTCTGCTGAAAGTCGCGGCGGCAAACGGCGCGCTTTCCGGCCGCGCGTATCCGCCCTTATGTGCGGGAGACGCGATCGAGCCGAGTACGGCAGTTCCAGGCTCAACGAGGAAGGAGCTTAGCCGGACGAAACCCGTCGCGACCTGCGYCCCGAGCTTAGCGCGCGCGATCTGGAATGACCAGCGCTCCCGGCTGGGTGAATTGTGCGTCGCATATTTTGTGCGATGCATCACATCGAGAATGCGACTGACGCTCGCCAGCTTGCACGGCAACATGGATCGCCCACGCCGCCTAAGCGTGCTGACATGCTATTGACGCCGGGTTCGCGGGGGATCATTTTAAAAGTCTGGACGCCCCCAGCGGTCGCGGTCTTCCTCTTGAATATCGCGACCGGTTGAATGGGCGAGGCAAGAGGCGCGGTGATGGCGCATATGTCAGCATAGATGTCCGCGTAGAGAAAGTCCGCCATCGCGACAGACGTGAGCTCCGCCCTGGATTCGTATCCGTAGCCTTCGATGGCAAGGATGGATCAGGATGGCTGTCGCACTGATACTGCTTCTGGTCGCGATCGGCTCGGTGCTGTTTCACCTCTACAGCCCGTGGTGGTGGACGCCGATCGCCACGAACTGGGCCTATATCGACCACACCATCAGCATCACGTTCTGGATCACGGGCTTCGTTTTCGTCGCGGTCATCGCCTTCATGGCCTATTGCGTCTTCCGCTTTCACCACAAAGAGGGAAGGCGGGCCGACTATAATCCGGAAAACAAAAAGCTCGAATGGTGGCTGAGCGTCGGGACCGGCGTCGGCGTCGCCGCCATGCTCGCGCCCGGTCTCGTGGTCTGGCACCAGTTCGTGACGGTGCCTGCGGATGCCACCGAGGTCGAAGTCATGGGCCAGCAATGGCAATGGAGCTTCCGCCTTCCGGGCAAGGATGGGCGGCTGGGCACATCCGATGTCCGCAACATCGCTTCCGACAATCCGATGGGGCTCAATCGTGACGACCCGCATGCGCAGGACGACGTCGTGATCGAGAACGGCGACCTGCACCTTCAAATGGGAAAGCCGGTCAAGGTTCTCCTCCGCTCGGTTGATGTCCTGCACGATTTCTACGTGCCCGAATTCCGCGCCAAGATGGACATGGTCCCCGGCATGGTGACCTACTTCTGGATAACGCCGATCCGAACCGGAACGTTCGATGTTCTATGTGCGGAGCTCTGTGGCGCGGCTCATTATCAGATGCGGGCCAAGGTCATCGTCGACGAAGAGCGTGAATATCACGCTTGGCTTGAGCAACAAAAGACGTTTGCCGAATTGTCGCCGGCGCGAGCTGTCGTGAAGGCGACGTACCAATCCGGCGGCAAGTAGCAGGCTGCCGCTGCGAAGATCGGGTGCACGAGGCCAATGCCTCACCCCCGATGGAAACGACCGAGGAGGTTTCTATGGTCGATATTCCATATGAAGGGATCGCAGGCATCCCGCCTGCCGAAGTACCTGAAGTCGAGCTCTATCATCCAAGGAGCTGGTGGACACGGTATGTCTTCTCGCAGGACGCCAAGGTGATCGCCATTCAGTATTCGCTGACGGCCTCGGCCATCGGGCTGGTGGCCCTGGTGCTGTCGTGGCTGATGCGACTGCAACTGGGATTCCCCGGCACCTTCTCTTTCATCGATGCCAACCAGTACCTCCAGTTCATCACCATGCACGGCATGATCATGGTGATCTATCTGCTCACCGCATTGTTCCTGGGCGGCTTCGGCAACTACCTGATCCCGCTGATGGTCGGCGCCCGGGACATGGTCTTCCCCTATGTGAACATGCTGAGCTACTGGGTCTACCTGCTCGCAGTCCTGGTGCTGGCCTCGACATTCTTTGTCCCCGGCGGCCCCACCGGCGCCGGCTGGACGCTCTACCCGCCGCAAGCCATCCTCTCCGGAACGCCCGGGCAGGATTGGGGCATCATTCTCATGATGTCGTCCCTGATCCTGTTCATCATCGGCTTCACCATGGGCGGGCTGAATTACGTGGTCACGGTGCTGCAGGCGCGCACCCGCGGCATGACGTTGATGCGCCTGCCCCTGACGGTGTGGGGCATTTTCACGGCGACCGTCATGGCGTTGCTGGCATTCCCTGCACTGTTCGTTGCCTCGGTCATGCTGCTGCTCGACCGTCTCCTGGGAACCAGCTTCTTCATGCCCTCCCTCGTCGAGATGGGACAGCTGTCGAAATACGGCGGCGGCAGCCCGCTGCTCTTCCAGCACCTGTTCTGGTTCTTCGGCCACCCCGAGGTTTACATCGTCGCCCTGCCCGCCTTCGGCATCGTCTCCGATCTGATCAGCACGCATGCGCGCAAGAACATCTTCGGTTATCGCATGATGGTCTGGGCCATCGTGGGGATTGGTGCGCTCAGCTTCGTCGTGTGGGCGCACCACATGTATGTGAGCGGCATGTTCCCGCAGTTCGGGTACTTCTTCGCCACCACGACGCTCATCATCGCCATCCCCACAGCGATCAAGGTCTACAACTGGGTGCTGACCCTGTGGCGCGGCGACATTCATCTCAGGGTGCCGATGCTGTTCGCCCTCGGCTTCATCATCACCTTCGTGAATGGCGGCCTCACCGGCCTCTTCCTCGGCAACGTCGTCGTGGACGTGCCCCTCTCGGACACCATGTTCGTGGTCGCGCATTTCCACATGGTGATGGGCGTGGCGCCGATCATGGTCGTGCTCGGCGCGATCTATCATTGGTACCCCAAGGTCACGGGACGGATGCTGAACGACCTCCTCGGCAAGTTTCACTTCTGGGTCACCTTCCTCGGCGCCTACCTGATCTTCTTCCCCATGCACTACCTTGGACTGCTCGGGGTTCCGCGCCGGTATTTCGAACTCGGCGACACGGCGTTCATCCCGTCCTCGGCCCATACACTGAACGCCTTCATCTCCGTGGTGGCCTTGACCGTCGGCTTCAGCCAGATGGTGTTCCTGTTCAATCTTGCCTGGAGCCTGTTCAAGGGCGAGGCCTCGGGCGGCAATCCGTGGCGGGCGACGACGCTGGAGTGGCAGACGCCGGAGACGCCCCCCGGACACGGCAACTGGGGCAAGGAGCTCCCGGTCGTGTACCGCTGGGCCTATGACTACAGTGTGCCCGGCGCCGCGGAGGACTTCATTCCGCAGAACCAGCCGCCACGCGCGACGCAGTTCGTTCAGGGAGCTGCTTCGTGAGCGCCATCATCCTGTTCCTGGCTGTGCTTGCGGTGATCGCCGGATGGTGGCTGTCGCAGCAGCGGCTGATGGCCAAGCCCTGGCTGGAGGAAGGCTCGGTCGGTGACTTCCCCGGCGGCGATAGCATGACCTGGCCGGCAGCGAAGGTCGGACTTGGCGTGTTTCTCGCTGTCGCGAGCACACTGTTCGTCCTCTTCATCAGCGCCTACTCGATGCGCATGAGCGTGGTGGACTGGCGGCCGCTGCCGGTCCCGCGGCTGCTGTGGGTCAATACGGGCGTCCTGGTCCTGAGCAGTGTCGCGCTGCAATGGTCGTACGTGGCTGCCGGGCGAGACGATACCGAGAGCGTCAAGATCGGTCTGCTCGCCGGCGGAGCATCTGCCGTGATCTTCCTCGCCGGACAGCTCCTGGCCTGGCAACGGCTCGGGGCTGCCGGATATTTCGTGGCGTCCAATCCGGCGAATTCCTTCTTCTACCTGTTGACTGCGGTGCACGGGCTGCATCTGACGGGCGGCCTGGTGGCCCTCGGGCGAACCTCGGCCAAGGTGTGGCGCGGCACCGAGATCGCCGACATGCGCTTGAGCGTGGAGCTGTGCGCCATCTACTGGCACTTCCTGCTGTTGGTCTGGCTTGTCCTGCTCGGTCTTCTCACGGGCTGGACCGACGATTTCGTCAACATCTGCCGTCAATTGCTGAGCTAGGGAGGCGAGACCAGATGGCTGAAACCGTGCTGACACATTCGGGCCAATCGCCTGCGCGGCTTGAAGGCTGGCGCGGCATCGCCGCCGACTGGGCGTCCGATCAGCGCGCCTTCAAGAACGTGTCCTGGGGCAAGGCCATGATGTGGATCTTCCTCCTCAGCGACACCTTCATCTTCAGTTGCTTCCTGCTCTCCTACATGACGGCGCGCATGTCCACGACCGTGCCGTGGCCGAATCCCAGCGAAGTCTTCGCCCTCAATATCGGGGGCAACCACATCCCGCTGATCCTGATCGCCATCATGACCTTCGTCCTGATCAGCAGCAGCGGCACGATGGCGATGGCCGTCAATTTCGGCTACCGCCGCGATCGCGTGAGAACCGCAATCCTGATGCTGGTCACGGCGGCATTCGGCGCAACCTTCGTCGGAATGCAGGCGTTCGAATGGACCAAGCTGATCATGGAGGGCGTCCGGCCCTGGGGCAATCCATGGGGCGCGGCGCAGTTTGGCTCAAGCTTTTTCATGATCACCGGTTTCCACGGCACCCACGTGACGATCGGCGTGATCTTCCTGATCGCGATCGCGCGAAAGGTCTGGCGTGGAGACTTCGACGTCGAGAGGCGCGGCTTCTTCACAAGCCGCAAGGGCTATTACGAGATCGTCGAGATCATGGGCCTGTACTGGCACTTCGTCGATCTCGTGTGGGTGTTCATCTTTGCATTGTTCTATCTTTGGTGAGGTCGGCGCATGACAAACGCGGCGGTACACATGGAAGGCCAGCTCCACGCTCCGGCGCACGGCGCAGTCGCAACAGCAGCCGTGCACGCCAAGGGGCAACAGCACCCGATCAAGCTCTACCTCGTGGTCTGGGGCTGGCTGTTCGTCCTCAGCACGTGCTCCTACCTCGTCGACTACTTTGGCCTACACGGCTACCTCAGGTGGTCGCTGATCCTGCTGTTCATGGTGTTGAAGGCCGGCCTGATCGTCGCCGTCTTCATGCACATGGCCTGGGAGCGGCTGGCCCTCACCTATGCCATCCTGCTGCCGCCGATCGCGGTAATGGTGTTTGTGACCATCATGGTGCTCGAATCCGAATACACCCACTTGCTTCGGGTGATGTTTTTCGCAACCCCGTCGTAGCGGCAAGCTGATTTGCACTGTCATGCCCCGCGAAGTGTTTAGCCCGGACAGATCACTGACGGGTGTTCGGAGACATAGCTGACACATCAACATTGGCTGGATTGGTCCGATTCGGGAGGCCGTCCATGCCTTGGAGCGAGGTGTCAGTGATGGATCAGCGTCACGAGTTTGTGCGGCTGGCTTTGCAGGAGGGCGCCAACCGGCGCGAACTGTGCCGTCGGTTCAACATCAGTCCTGACGTCGGCTACAAGTGGCTGGCGCGCTGGCAGGCCGGCGATCGGGAGCTGGCCGACCGCTCCCGGCG